>JAJRPW010000164.1 GCA_024280585.1 Alphaproteobacteria bacterium | reverse complement strand
CAGCCGCTCTACTTTTTGCAGGGGCGTCTATTGGCTATTTTATGGCGCCGCAAGGATCAAAAATGGATATGTCCGGCGCGGAGCAATCCGGCGGCAAGGGTAAAATAATATTTTACCGCAATGCGATGAATCCATCCGTGACATCTCCGGTTCCGGCAAAAGACAATATGGGCATGGATTATAAGCCGGTTTATGCTGATGAGGGTACGGCCAGTGGTGTTGCAGGAACGGTAAGTATTGACCCTGTGGTTGTGCAAAATATTGGAGTTAGAGCCGCAAAAGCTGTAACAGGCAATTTAAGCAGAACAATTCGCGCAGTTGGCAAGGTTGATTATAACGAAGAAAAAATGGCGCGTATTCATCCTAAAACCGAAGGCTGGGTGGAGAAATTATTTGTCGATAAAACCGGTGAAACGGTTAAAAAAGACACTATCTTACTTGGCGTTTATTCGCCTAAATTAGTTTCAACACAGCAGGAATATTTGCTGGCACTAAGCAATCTTAAAACGCTGAAAAAAAGCAGCTTTGCTGATATAAGAAATGGTGCAAAAAATCTGGTCAAAACCACCTATGAGCGCCTGCAATTATTGGATGTTCCCGAGCATCAGATAAAAGAGCTGGAGCGCACCAAAAAAGTTAAAAAAACGCTGCATATTCACACGCCTGTTGCAGGTACTGTAATAAAAATTGGCTCAAGAGAGGGGCAATATGTCACACCCAACACCGAATTATATATGATTGCCGATTTATCCGATGTGTGGGTTTATGTTGATATTTATGAATATGAAATTCCGTGGGTGAAGCTGGGCGACAGAGTGGATATGGAGCTTTCCGGTATTCCCGGCCGAACATTCTCTGGTAAAATATCCTACATATATCCTTATGCCGAGGCCAAAACACGCACCATAAAAGCGCGGGTGGTATTTGAAAACCCTGATTTAATATTGCGCCCTGAAATGTTTGCGCAGATGCAAATTCACTCTGAAGAACAGAAAAGTGCGGTTATTATTCCCGCCGAAGCCGTCATTCGTTCAGGCACGCGTAATCAGGTTTTTATCGTGCGTGAAAAGGGCAAGTTTGAACCAAGGGATGTAATTTTAGGGCTGGAATCAGATGGCAAAGTTATTGTATTAAGCGGTGTAAAATCCGGCGATGAGGTTGTTACATCGGCGCAGTTCCTGATTGATTCTGAATCAAAACTGCGTGAGGCCACGCAAAAAATGATGGAAGTTAAATCGAGCAAGCCAGCTATGGAGCCGGGCATGAAAATGGATGGAGCTAAATAATGATAAATAGTATAATTAATGCCTCCATCAAGGAAAAATTCCTTGTTATGATAGCGGCTGTTCTCATTACCATGGGCGGGTTTTGGTCATATAAAACCATCTCTTTGGATGCTATTCCTGATTTGTCCGATGTGCAGGTGATTATTTTCACCAAGTTTCCCGGCCAATCGCCGCAAGTAGTTGAAGATCAAGTAACTTATCCGCTAACGACCACGATGCTATCGGTACCAAAATCCAAGGTGGTGCGTGGCTATTCATTTTTTGGACTGTCATTCGTGTTCATTATTTTTGAAGATGGAACGGATATGTATTGGGCGCGCTCGCGTGTTTTGGAATCACTCAATTATGTCAGCGGCGATTTGCCATTTGGTGTAACGCCATCGCTTGGCCCTGATGCCACCGGTGTTGGCTGGGTTTATGAATATGCGCTGATAGATAAAACAGGCAAGCATGATCTGGCGCAACTGCGTTCATTGCAGGATTGGTATTTGCGCTATCCTCTGCAAACCGTTGATGGCGTTGCCGAAGTGGCCTCAGTTGGTGGTTATGTAAAGCAATATCAGGTTGATGTGAACCCTAATGCTTTGATGGCCTATAATATTCCGCTATCTAAAGTAAAACACGCGATTAAACGCTCTAATGCCGATGTGGGCGGTCGTTTGCTGGAGAAATCAGAAACCGAATATATGGTGCGCAGCTCGGCCTATATAAAGTCAATTGAGGAGTTGAAAATCATACCGATTGGTGTCGATAAAAACGGCACGCCAATTTTGCTGCAAGATGTTGCACATGTGCATATCGGGCCTGAATTGCGCCGCGGCGTGGTTGATTTAAACGGCAAGGGTGAGGTTGCAGGCGGCATTGTGATTATGCGCTACGGTGAAAATGCGCTCTCGACAATTCAGAATATCCGCAAAAAACTCGATGAGCTAAAAGCTGGCCTGCCCGAAGGTGTAGAGATTGTTACCGTCTATGACCGCGGTGATTTAATTGAGAATGCGGTGGAGAGTCTGACTAGCTCATTGCTACAGGAAATCGTGATTGTAAGTATCGTGATATTGCTGTTTTTATTCCATTTTCGTTCGGCTTTGGTGGTGATTGCCGTGTTGCCGATTGGCATATTAATTGCCTTTATTGTTATGAAAATTCAAGGCATTAACGCCAATATTATGTCTTTGGGAGGCATTGCAATTACTATCGGGCTGATGGTCGACGGCGCAATTGTGATGGTAGAAAACGCCCATGCGCATATTGCCGAGGCACGCGAGAAAAAGGGCGGAGACCTTAGTTCAAAAGAGCATTGGGCGGTAGTGGGTAAATCCTCTCGTGAGGTGGGAACCGCGCTGTTTTTCTCGCTGATGGTGATTATCGCCTCATTCATTCCGATTTTTACTAT
>JAJRPW010000163.1 GCA_024280585.1 Alphaproteobacteria bacterium | reverse complement strand
TTATGCTGTAACGGATCTCGTCCCAATATGGCGTTAGAAAAATATTGGTGGAGTTAATCAAAGCGTCGATTTTTTCCAATGGAATAAACTGGTGGATGTTGTTCCAGATGCTCGGCGCAACGATAAAAAGCAATGTCACTAGTATTATCAGTGAGGTGAGTATCAAAAATTGGGCGATGCTCATCAAGCGGCGCCAGATATATGCAGGCGGAGTTCCAACCCTATAAGCGCGGTTCAAGATGGTACGCAAGCCTTCAACGGCAGATGAAGAAGTCCATACTGCACCGACGATTGCGACGGTTAGCAAGCCTTGCGGCGGGCCGGAGGTTATTTCTTGAATGCGTGGTTGTAATGCGCTCAAAACGTCGGGGGGAATTAGCTGATTATCGGTTATAAGGCTGGCGAGCTGTAAACCCAGTTCAGTCTGGCCAAAAAAACCGGCGATGGCGAAGATAAATACTAAAAATGGAAAAATCGCTAAAATCACCAGAAATGCAATATAACCAGCATGTTCGATGCCGTCATGATCAACAGTGTCGATTAAAGCCTGGTAGGCGCATTGGCCAATTTTTTTCGCTGCTAACATGTTTTATTTATATTTTTGCCTGGATATGTTGACCAAGTTGCAGTATGACGAGTTTTTCAAATATTGCACTAGAAAACTACAGGCAGATATGTATATTATCAACTAAATAATATAATTTAGGTAAAACATGTCACAAAAAACTATAGAAATCTCAACGGAAAGCTTTCCGGCGTCAGAAAAATTTTATGTCAAAGGGGAGGTTCATAAGGATGTGGATGTTGCATTGCGTCGGATAAAATTACATGAAAGCGCTGGCGAGGATGATGTGATTATTTATGATACTTCGGGTGCATACACCGATAATGTCGCTGAAGTTGATATCAGAAAAGGGTTGAAAAAAATCCGCGCGCAGTGGATAAAAGCTCGCGGCGACGTTGAAGAATATGAGGGCAGGGAAGTCAAGCCGGAAGATAATGGTTATAATGATGCGAATGTTAACTTGAATAATATCGAGGTTTTTCCGGAGGTTATTGGTAGAACTTTACGTGCTAAATCAGGTTGTAATGTTAGTCAGATGCATTATGCACGCAAAGGGATAATAACGCCGGAAATGGAATATATAGCCATTCGAGAAAATCTTGGGCGAAAACAGGCGGTTGCAAAGAACTCTAAAGGTGGAGATTCAAGAGGCGCGAGCATCCCGGATTTTATCACGCCGGAATTTGTGCGTGATGAAGTGGCCAGAGGGCGTGCAATTATTCCAGCAAATATCAATCATCCAGAGGCTGAACCAATGATCATCGGGCGCAATTTCCTGGTGAAAATCAATACCAATATCGGCAACTCTGCAGTTACTTCTTCAATAGAGGAGGAAGTGGAGAAAATGGTGTGGTCGTGCCGTTGGGGCGGCGATACATTGATGGACTTATCCACAGGAAATAATATCCATAACACGCGCGAATGGATTATCAGAAACTGCCCGGTGCCGGTGGGAACAGTGCCGATTTATCAGGCTTTAGAGAAGGTTGATGGCGTGGCAGAGGATCTGACCTGGGAGATTTTTAAAGACACATTAATCGAGCAGGCGGAGCAGGGAGTTGATTATTTTACCATCCATTCCGGGGTGCGTCTGGCACATATTCACCTTACAGAAGAACGGGTTACAGGGATTGTTTCACGTGGTGGATCAATAATGGCAAAATGGTGTATGTCGCATCATGCGGAAAATTTCCTATACACGCATTTTGAAGAGATTTGTGAAGTTATGAAGGCTTATGATGTTAGTTTTTCACTGGGCGATGGTTTGCGCCCGGGTTGTATTGCGGATGCGAATGATGCCGCACAATTTGCGGAGCTGGAAACACTTGGCGAGTTGACAAAAATCGCCTGGAAACATGATATACAAACGATGATTGAAGGGCCGGGGCATGTGCCGATGCATCTGATTCAGGAAAATATGGATAAGCAGCTGGAGGTTTGTGATGAGGCTCCGTTTTATACGCTTGGGCCGTTAACACAGGACATCGCGCCTGGTTATGACCATATCACAAGCGCGATCGGTGCGGCGATGATCGGCTGGTTCGGAACGGCTATGCTGTGTTATGTAACGCCAAAGGAGCATTTGGGCTTGCCGAATAAACAGGATGTGCGTGACGGTGTGATTACATATAAAATTGCAGCGCATGCGGCGGATCTGGCAAAAGGCCACCCTGGGGCGCAACTTCGTGATGACGCAATATCGCGCGCACGCTTTGATTTTAGATGGGAAGATCAGTTTAATCTGGCGCTGGATCCTTATAGGGCGCGGGAATTTCACGATGAAACTCTGCCGGCAGCAGGGGCTAAGGTTGCGCATTTTTGTTCAATGTGCGGGCCAAAATTCTGCTCAATGAAAATCTCGCAAGATGTACGTAATTTTGCAAAAGAAGAGCGCGAAAAAGCCAAAGGAATGAAGGAAATGGCTAAGAAATTTAACGATGAGGGCGGTGAACTTTATCAGAAAGTTGGTTGACATTATTTGTGAGATGCGTAGTCTCTACAGTGCAAATATTTAATAAATTAGGAGTTTTTTGTGAGTACAGTTTTTGGAAGAAATGCGGTTAAGGCTGCTTTATCATTGGGAAGTAAGCCGATAATTAGAAGTTTTGCTGTGCAGTCCGGTACTCCAGGTAATATTAAGGCTGCTTGGGATGGTGTGAGGGAGAGTCTTAAAGGTTGTCTTTTTCCAGATGTGGCCGCCTTGCAGCGTGCTGAGAGTTTAGTTGAGCGTATTATTAGAGAGAAAGAGGGGGTGTCAGTTTTACAGACCAGAAGAAGTCTCGTTGGAGAGCTTGCAAACGTACCTTTTGGTGGAGACGTGAAGGCTGTGTTAGTTTCCACTCTTGTGAGTGAAGGATGGGATCGATCGGCACTTACTGACACCATAAGCAGATAACGCTACTTCGCCCATTTAATCGAGCAGCCAATGCTGGGTTTTTGGATTCTTGGGCCTTTATCCATCTGTGATATTTGCATCATTGCATTGAATAAGTCACGTTCAGCGCCTGGGTTATCACTCATACCAGACCCGTCTAGTCTTCCGCGATATTCCAGTTCCAAGTCTCTGTTAAATCCAAAAAAATCCGGGGTGCATATCGCGTCATAATTTTTTGCAACGCTTTGATCTTCATCAATAATATAAGGAAACGGGAAGTTTTTTTCTTCAGCCAATTTTTGCATATTTTCAAAGGAGTCGTCCGGATATTCCGCCGAATCATTCGACATTATGGCAATGGTGTTGACACCATTTTCTTTTAATTCGGCAGCGTCGCGGATGATTTTGTCCAAAATAGCCTTTACATAAGGGCAGTGGTTGCAGATAAACATTATTAACAAGCCGTTCTCGCCAGCAGCATTTGCCAATGTATATGTTTTTCCGTCAGTTCCTTTTAGTTCAAAATCAACGGCTTGCCAGCCATTATTAACCTCAGGTGTTTCAAGTGCGACCATTTTCCCCCCTCCACTTACCCAATCATTAAACATCGTTGGCGGGCAAGGTCAAGATGTTTTTATTCGTGAGGCGGGTTTTATGCAGCTTATTTTTCTTGACCTATTAGATACAAAATATTAGAGTCTCTAGCGTTGAAAAAATAAAATTTGAGGGAGGTCGATATGTCGATAAAATTACCGGAATTACCATATGCACAGGATGCTTTGGAGCCACATATAACTGCAAATACTTTGAGTTTTCATTATGGAAAACATCATAATGCGTATGTGACTAACCTTAATAAATTGATTGAAGGTACTGATTTCGCAGAAAATTCTTTGGAAGAAATTATCCAAAAATCTGATGCCGGAATTTTTAATAATGCCGCGCAAATTTGGAATCATACGTTCTATTGGAATTCGATGAAGCCAAGTGGAGGCGGCCAGCCTGAAGGCGAGTTGGCAGAAAAAATTAGTGCGGATTTCGGTGGGTTCGATAAGTTTAAGGAAGAATTCGCCGCTGCTGCTGCAACGCAGTTTGGCAGTGGTTGGGCGTGGTTAGTATTGGAAGGTGATTCCTTAAAAATAGTTAAGACCGCTAATGCTGAAACTCCTTTAACTAAAGGACAAGCGCCGCTTCTGACGATTGATGTTTGGGAGCATGCTTATTATTTGGACTTTCAAAATCGTCGTCCAGATTATATAGCCACGTTTATTGATAGCCTTGCGAACTGGGATTTCGCTGCTGAAAACTACAAAAATGCTCGCGCGTCTTAAAGGATAATTAAGGCTGCAGAAACATTGCGCCCTTCTGCGAGCAGTATATTATAGGTTCTACAGGCTGCATTTGTGGTCATTATATCAACAGCGATATTTTTTTCGGCAAAATATACTTGAATATTTGCAGGTAAAGGCAGGTGCTTTTTGCCGCAACCTATTAGTAACAATTCCGTACGGTCACTTAGCAGATCAAAGGATCTTTCGGTAATTGTTTCAAAAGATTTTTCTGGCCATATTGTTACCGAATCAGGTGAAATTATAATATTTGAGTTAAATTCCTCATCACCGACTGTGAAGCTATTTTTACCATAGCTTCTTATTTGTTTTTTGTTTTTTGGAATGAGTGGGGTTATATCCATTTTATAGAGGGATTTTTTCTGGTCGTTTTTTTAGTACCCAGCTTGCAACCATTAATCTTGTGAGTAAAATCGCTGAAAACATTGATGCTAAAATTCCAACTGATAAAGTTACGGCGAAGCCTTTTATTGGGCCGGATCCAAAATTATATAGTAGTAACGCGGCGATTAGAGTTGTTATGTTTGCATCAATGATGGTTTTAAATGCCTGCCTAAAACCGTTTTCTACAGCTGAAAACGGTGTTTTGCCAAGGGTTATTTCTTCGCGAATACGCTCAAATATCAATACGTTAGCATCGACAGCCATGCCGATTGTTAAGACGATTCCGGCGATTCCAGGAAGGGTTAGCGTGGCTTCAAATAGTGACATTGCGGCCATCACTAAAAATATATTTATAGTCAGGGCGATATTCGCAAATAACCCAAATAATCCATATGAAATAACCATAAAAACCATCACCAAGATTATGCCAAGGGCCATGGCTTTTTTGCCGGCTTCGATCGAATCAGCACCAAGGCTTGGGCCGACTGTTCGTTCTTCGATAATGTCGAGCGGGGCGGGCAAGGCACCGGCGCGAAGTAATATCGATAAATCATTGGCTTCTTTTGTTGTAAAATTGCCGGAGATTTCAGCACTTCCGCCCAATATTACGGCTCTTATAACGGGTGCGGTCAAAACTTTTTTATCCAAAACGATCGCGAAAGGTTTGCCTACATTATTTTTTGTAATCTCTCCAAATTTTTTGGCACCAAGGTTATTAAATCTTATATTTACAATAGGTTGTCCGTAAGAGTTAAAGCCAGG
>JAJRPW010000162.1 GCA_024280585.1 Alphaproteobacteria bacterium | reverse complement strand
TGGCGATCTTAAAAAGGTCAGCCATGGGACTGAGTATCACACAGAAGTATTCAATCGCTGCAAAGATAAATTTGAAGATGCTGTTAAAAATGGTGATGAGAAAAATGCGAGCCGTTATGCCAGCAATATGGTTAAGCATGGCCAGAAAGTTCATAATGAGAATGGTCAGACTTTAGTAGGTGAATTTATTGATCACCACAAAGAAAGATATGCCCGTTATGAAGATAAACTAAAGAACGGGAGCAATGAAAAGAAAGATTCTTACGAAAGACATCGCAAAAGTCACTCTTCTACACTGAGAGCCTTTAATAAAGCTGTAAAACAAACTCCGGAATATCAGGATTTTAAAAATAAGACTCATTTTGCACAACGTGATGAAGCCACAAGAAACGATCCTTCATATTTTTCTGGAACCTTTACTAAACCAGGCATATATGGACCCGGTCAAAATGGACTCGAAGATATCTACAGAGTAAATCAAGACGGTAAAATGGCTAGCTGCACAAAAATTGCGGACGGAAGCAAATACCAGCCAACAACAGCAGAGCGCAGTCAAAATGAAAATCTTGGCACTGGAATTTTACCAAGGCGCATAATAGTTAATTTACGTCCGGATACTTATACTGAAGGACGTTTTCCAAAAAGACCTATGGACTCATATGCCGCTGCTATTGAAAGCAAGAAAGCAAACCATAAAGCCTTTACCTTATAAAGGCCAAAGAATAACTTAACCAAGTTTAGGAGAAGCCCTTTTTGATTAATTTCCAAGAGGGCTTTTTCTATGTCTTCAAACTGAACTTCGTGAATGATGGGTAGTGTTTTATAAATAGGACTTACGCATGACGAGTATTTTTGATTTGTTTTTAGGCAAAAATGTTCTAAAAAACGGAGTGTACACGAAGTACATGAGTACTTTTAGGTTGTTTTTAACGACAAAACAAACAAAAAAACGACTTCATGCGTAAGTCCTAATAAATTCAATTATTACTAGAAGTCACTAGTTTTATAATATTTTAGCGTATTAAAATACGTGAATATTATAAAACTAGTGACGACAACGTAGGAATCAATTTAGGAAACACTATACTATGTATTAAACCGAAAATGCATGACATCACCGTCTTGCGTAACATAATCCTTGCCCTCAAGACGCATTTTACCGGCCTCTTTGGCTTTTTGCTCACCGCCCAGATTTATAAAATCAGCGCAAGCAATCGTCTCGCTACGGATAAAGCCTTTTTCGAAATCAGTATGAATAACACCTGCAGCTTGCGGTGCTAGCGAGCCTTTGCGAACCGTCCATGCATGCGCTTCTTTTGGCCCTATAGTAAAGAATGTAATTAGCTCTAAAAGCTCATAGCCAGTCCTGATAACCCGGCTTAGGCCAGTTTCAGACAGCCCAATTGACTCTAAAAACTCTGCCTTTTCCTCATCACTTTCCAGCCCGGATATCTCCTCCTCAATTCGCGCCGACACAATAACATAGGCCGCGCCCTCCAATTCTGCTCGCTGGATAGCTTTCGCCGAATGTTCATTGCCAGATTCCGCCTCATCCTCTGCCACATTACACACATACATCATCGGCTTGGCAGTGATTAACTGCAATGATTTGAACAATTTTGCATCATCCTCATCAACCTTAAACTCACGCGCCGGCTTGCCTTCTGCCAATAATTCATATACTTGCTGTAACATTTCCAATTGCGCCTTGGCCTCTTTATCCTGTGAGCGCGCCCTTTTTTCTAAACCGGGAATACGTTTTTCGACCGATTCCAAATCAGCCAGAACCAGCTCCGTCTCTATAATTTCTGCATCACGAATTGGATCAACCGAGCCTTCAACATGGGTGATATCACCATCTTCAAAGCAGCGCAGAACCTGCACAATCGCATCCACTTCGCGTATATGCGACAGGAACTTATTACCCAGCCCCTCACCTTTACTTGCACCTTTAACCAACCCTGCAATATCAACAAACTCCAGCTGCGTCGGGATTATCTCTTTTGAACCGGCAATTTCCGCCAGTTTATTAAGCCGCTCGTCGGGTACACCAACCCGCCCCGTATTTGGCTCAATCGTACAAAACGGATAATTGGCCGCTTCCGCCGCCGCCGTTTGTGTTAATGCATTAAATAAGGTTGATTTTCCGACATTTGGTAAACCAACAATTCCACAATTAAATCCCATATTTTTTCCTCCCTTATATTATTCAGTGTACTTGCACTTGCACTTTCTTATTTTGCCACCCTCGTCATAAATAAATCGTCATCACCCTTAATCAACTCCGGCATATACTCCGCAATAGAGCAAATAACCTCGTCCATCGCCGGTTTTTCATCCTTACTGAATTTATGTAGAACATAGCCAGAAACCATGTCTTTATCACCTGGGTGGCCAATTCCGATACGCACACGTTTGTAACCCTTACCGATATGGCTGTCTATATCCTTAATGCCGTTATGACCACCAGAGCCACCGCCTGTTTTCACCCGCACTTTAGCCGGAATTAAATCCAGCTCATCATATAAAACAATAATATTTTCCGGTGGAATTTTATAGAACTTAACTGCTTCGGCAACAGAAATGCCGGAGCGGTTCATAAATGTTTGCGGCTTTAGAATAATAACTTTCTCATCAGCGATCTTACCATCGGCTAGAAGCCCGTGAAACTTCATCTTGGGGCTAAAAAAACCATAGTGGCGGATGATTTCATCCACCACCATAAAGCCAATATTATGCCTGGTATTTTCGTATTCTTTTCCTGGGTTACCAAGACCGATTAGTAAGTACATCACTAGTCACTAGTTACTATTTATCACCTTCGGAAGCTTCAGCATCACCACCTTCAGCAGAAGATTCTTCACCTTCAGCAGCTTCAGCAGCTTCAGCACCTTCTTCGCCCTCTTCAGCTTCGGCCACTTCTTCAACGGCTTCTTCAGCAGTACGACCCGCAACTGATGCAATAGTGAAATCACGATCAGTAATTGCAGGAACAGCGCCTTCGGGCAGATTAATTGAGCTTACATGGATTGAATCAGCAATTTTAACTCCGTCCAAATCAACGATTAAAACCTTAGGAATTGAATCGGCGCGGCAAAGCATTTCTACTTCACGCCTGATAACATTCAAGACACCGCCGCGTTTTAAACCTGGTGATTTATCAGCATTAACAAATTTAACTCTAACAAACACATGAACTTTAGTGTCTTTTTCAATCCGCAGGAAATCCACATGCTGCACAATATCCGTCACCGGGTGTAATTGAACATCGCGCGGAAGTGTATGAATTTTTTTGCCATCTATTTCAACATCAATCACTCTTGATTTGAATCCACCTTTCATATATTCCATTTGCAACTCTTTAAGGGATGTAGAAATTTTCACTTCATCCTGTTTGTTGCCATAAATAATTGCAGGCACTTTGTTATCTCTACGCAAGCTGCGAGCCTCACCTTTGCCTGTACCTTCTCTTTTTTCTGCTATTAAAGTTGTTGTTCCAACCATTTTCTTCTCCAAATAATCCGCCGCCCATTACAGACCACGTTTGTTAATAAAAATAATCTTTTGTTTTTAAGCCTTCACGTCGTCGTTTGCAGGTCTCGTAGAATTCACGTAACTTAATACGTTAAAATTCTCCTCGCCTCTATCTCCTAATGAAAAAATAAAGCCAAAAAATTCTACAGCCCGAATACCGGGTTACTCAAATAAACAAGAAACCGAAGTTTCTTCTGAAATCCTTTTAATCGCTTCCGCCATCAAAGGGGCTATGGAAATAACACGAATATTCGCTATTTCCTTAACTGCATCCGTTGGTTTTATACTATCTGTAATTACCAGCTCTTTAAGAACCGACCCTGCAATTCTTTCCAGAGCTTTCCCGGATAACACGCCATGTGTAATATAAGCCGATACGGTTTTTGCACCTTTTTCTTTAAGCGCGGCGGCTCCATTACACAAAGTTCCGGCGGAATCTACTATATCATCAACTATAATGCAATCTTTTCCTGCAACTTCACCAATAACATTCATTACTTCTGATACACCGGCCTTTTCACGGCGTTTATCAACGATAGCCAGCGTTGCATCAATCCTCTTGGCAAGCGACCTCGCACGAACCACGCCGCCAACATCGGGAGATACAACTACCCTGTTACCTTTTTCAAAATTCTCTTCAATATCTTTTCTGAAAACCGGCGCTGCATACAAATTATCAACCGGAATATCGAAAAACCCTTGTATTTGCCCGGCGTGCAAGTCCATAGTTAAAACTCTGTCGACACCGGCTATCGTGATAATATTAGCCACTAATTTAGCTGAAATAGGTGTTCTTGGCCCGGGCTTCCTATCCTGCCTGGCATAGCCAAAGTAAGGTATTACCGCTGTTATACGCCGTGCTGACGACCTTTTCAGCGCATCTATTGTAACCAGCAATTCCATTATATGGTCATTGGCCGGAAATGATGTTGGTTGCACCACAAAAACATCTTCGCCGCGAATATTTTCATTGATCTCAACAAAAATCTCATCATCGGCAAAACGTTTAATTTCTACATCTGTAAGTTCTGCACCCAAAGTTCTAGCTATGTCTTCGGTTAACGATAGATTACTATTTCCTGATATTAATTTCATGCACACGCTCTTATATTGGGTTAGATATGCGCTAGATAGCAGAATATTACAAGTGAGTCAATAACTATGGAAATTTAGAAAAATAATATAATAATTGTATTTTGACCCAAAATGGATATATAATAGTTTCTCATTATGTAATAAAAGGACAATAAAGTGCGTAAAGCAAAAATAAGCAGAAATACAAAAGAGACACAAATATCGGCCGAGATTAATCTTGATGGAACCGGCAAATATGAGATATCAACCGGAATCGGCTTTTTGGATCATATGCTAGAGCAGCTTTCGAGACACAGCCTGATCGACCTGAAGGTCGAGGCTAAAGGCGATTTGCACATTGATTACCACCACACAACCGAGGATACAGGCTGGGCAATCGGCGAGGCTTTCGCGAAAGCTCTTGGCGATAAAAAAGGTATAGTCCGATACGGTGATTCATATATTCCAATGGATGAAACCCTGACCCGTGTTGCTTTGGATCTGTCAAACCGGCCATATTTAATCTGGAAAGTAAATTTTTCACAGAATAAAGTTGGGGATATGGACACGGAATTATTCAAAGAATGGTTCCAGGCATTCTCACAAAGCGCAGGCGCAACTTTGCATATTGAAAATCTATATGGCGAAAATAACCATCATATAGTGGAATCCTGCTATAAGGGAGTCGCCCGGGCACTACGCACGGCAATTGCAATTGATCCTAGAAAAAAAGATGAAGTTCCATCGACAAAAGGTGTTTTGTAAAAAATGAAGATTTACACAGTTCATGTAAAACAAGGGCTAACCAACCCTTTAGAAGATGCCGTTTTTGTTAAAGAGGGCTTTTCTTTATGGGCGGCTATTTTACAAATATTATGGACAATTTATAATAAAATGTGGATTTGCTCTGCTGTTTTATTCGCCATCAGCATCTTATTTGTATTGCTGGAGCGCAACGGAATTATCTCTGTTGAGGTTGCTGGCGTGTTAAAAATAGGGGTTTTTGCACTTATTGGCTTCGAGGCTAATAATTGGTACCAAAAAAGTTTGGAATCAAGAGGCTTCACCTTATTTGATACGGTGAGCGGTACTGATTTACTCGATGCACAAAGACGCTTTTATGATAAACATACATCTCTATAATATAGTGTTCAAACTAGAATGAAACAAATAACAATTATTGACTACGGTTCCGGTAACCTACACTCCATACAGAAAGCCTTTGAGCGCGAATCCGAGGGAGCCACCGTCGTTGTTTCCAATAATCCCAAAGACGTAGAAAACGCCAGCCATATAGTCCTGCCGGGGGTGGGTGCTTTTGGTGATTGTGTTGCAGGACTAAGCGCACTACCTGGCATGAAAGATTGTTTATCAGAAATGGTTTTAGAAAAACAACGGCCTTTCATGGGAGTTTGTGTCGGTATGCAAATGTTGGCCGACGAAGGTACTGAGAATGGTTTGCATAAAGGATTTGGCTGGATAGGCGGTAAAGTTATTCCTATTGAGAAAAAATCTGCTGATATAAAAATCCCGCATATGGGCTGGAATGAACTTATTATCCAAAAAAATCACCCGGTACTAAAAGGAATTAAAACGGGAGATCACGCATATTTCGTCCATTCATATCATTTTAACACTCAAAAAGAAGATGACATTCTATCGAAAGTTGAGTATGGTGCGCCAATTGTTGCAATTATTGCAAAAAACAATATAATAGCTACACAGTTCCATCCTGAAAAAAGCCAGGCGGTT
>JAJRPW010000161.1 GCA_024280585.1 Alphaproteobacteria bacterium | reverse complement strand
TTTGGAGTTGTAAAGTCGCGCATTTGCTCCATAACCTTTTTATCCAAGGTTTCCGTCATATATTTAAATAAAGTTCGGTTGCTCAAAAGGTCAATATCCGCCGATAATAATTGCTGTAACTCGCTGATATTAGTGTAAACTTCCTTGAATATAGGTTTGGCTGGTTTCCCGCGCAAAACAGCGCAAATCGACTGACTGTGCAGTACTTTGTTGATATCCAGGTTTTTTAATTCTGAAATCACCTGAACTAAATAAGCTGGCGAGAATATATGCAGTTTGCCGCGCTGGCCTTTTGCTGTGCCTATTTTGTCACTTTGCTGAGAGCTTTCTTCCATAACCGATTCGCGCCGCACTTTCTTTTTGCAGGCAACGAAAAAATCGCGCCACTGAAATTCAAGGTCGTAAACTGTACAAAAATCCTCGTTTTCATAGCCGTCTTCGCTATAAGCCAAAGGGTCATCCATGAATAAATAGCGCAGCTGAAATATGGTTTTTTCAAGCAAAGCCCGGTTCGAGCCGTTATAAAGCAAGGTTAGATCCATGTCATTTAGGACAAAAATTATGCTATCTTGCCCTTTAAACAGGTCGTTAAGGACATTTAGGGATATCTTTATTTGATAATCGCTACGATATTGCTCTTGCAGCTGGGAAAGATTGAAGTGCAGGGCGTAATAACCATCGGGTAAGTCCCTGAGGCTGCTGACTATTTCAAGAAGTTTGGTTTCCGCATCCTTTGCAACAGTCTTCATGACATCCTTGTCCTGTAAGTGAAAAAACAATCCAATACATATAAACTTATAAAGGATATAATTTCAAGTGTCTATTTCTACAGAAGTCTAAACTATGCTTTAAGAGCTTTTACTTTGGCAGAAAGTCGGCTTATTTTACGTGATGCAGTATTTAGTTTGAAAATCCCTTTTGTAACGCCCTTCATTAGTTCGGACTGAGCGTTTTTCAAAGCCTCCTGAGCCGGGGCTTTTTTGCCCTCTTCAATCGCAGCATCAACTTTCTTTATGAAAGTTCTGATACGATTACGACGATTGCCATTAACAACGGTTTGTCGTGATGTTTTACGAATAGATTTTTTTGTCGCCTGATGATGAGCCATAATTCACCTTAAATTTTTAAAAAGATGACGCAAAGTACATAAGATCATCACTTGAGTCAAGGTTAAAATTTTGTTTTTAGCAATTTAACAAAATTTAACAAAATTCTTGCTCAAATTGCTAAAAAACTGTACAATCGGACTATTGTTAAATTATAGGTAGTAATGAAAAAATTTACAGTTCCATGCGATTTTGGCGGGGTTAAGGCACCATTTACAATATATATCGGCGAGCCTGAGCCACAGCATCATCCGCTGCATTTTCAGGCAGAATGGCTGTCTAAAAACAGAGGCGGCACAATTCCCGGCGATATTATGGAATCGATCAGCAAGCTTTATGAGCTATCCAAGAAAAATAATGTCTCATTCGAAGAGCTGTGTGTTTACGCGCTCGATGACGGAAGTGCTACATATGAGGACGGATATGAGGATGAGCCAGCTCCGCCGCCTGGTTGATAGTGTACACAGCCTAGGTGTTTAGCGTTCTGTGGTAGGTGGTTGAGCCGTATTTTCTTGTTCTATCTTCCTCTTCAAGAACCGAACCATTGTGCTTATATTTTCTTCGGCTTGCTCTCCTGATAAACCAGTTTTAGCTAATATTTCTGATCTCATTTTTTCACTTGCCGCAGTTAGGCTTTCAATGCAACCCAAAGATACAGCGGTCTCCATCTCTTGGAAGGATGGTATTAGTTCGTTAAAAATAGCTCGCACTTCTGGGCTTAACCCTTGATACTCTTCTCTAATCTTTTCTGCATTTTCCGGAGTTGTGGTTAATATTTGTACAATAGGTTTCTTTCTAGAATTACTCTCGCTGCTAAACCTTGCTGAAAATGGTTGGAAACTATTTGCTGGGGTAGGGCTCCTCAATGCGGCGCTTAGGCCTCTCGTTCCTGCAGCTCTTACAGTAAATGGTAACCCGGCTCTTAGAGCGTTTTTAGAAAAAATACCTGACATAAACAACTCCTAAAAAATATTTAATTTATTAACGAAACAAGAAGTACCACAAAGTTTTAAAAAAACAATAAAAATATTTCGCCCGGATTTCGCTCTGTGAAAAATTCATATTGCCCTTGATAGTTATAGATTTTTTCTATAACTTGCGCATGTTTGTAAAAAATAGAGGTTATTTAATGACGAATGTAGCAGTTGTTGGTTCGCAATGGGGTGATGAAGGTAAGGGGAAAATTGTTGATTGGCTCTCGAATAGAGCCGATGTTGTGGTGCGTTTTCAGGGCGGGCATAATGCCGGGCACACGTTGGTCATTGACGGTGTGACTCATAAATTGAGCCTGCTTCCTTCGGGAATTGTTAGAAAAGGCAAGATTTCCGTGATTGGCAACGGTGTCGTTATTGACCCATATGCGCTACTGAAAGAGATTGAAACTGTGCGCGCAAATGGTGTGGAAATCTCGCCGGATAGTTTATTTATTGCTGAAAATGCCAGTTTGATTTTATCACTGCACAGACAAATCGATAATATGGCCGAAGCCGCTCGTGGTAAAGGAAAAATAGGAACAACAGGGCGCGGAATTGGCCCGGCTTATGAGGATAAAGTTGGCCGCCGTGCGATAAGAATTTGTGATTTGGTCGATGAAGATTTATTGTCAGAAAGAGTTGACGGCTTGCTTGATCATCATAACGCATTGCGACGTGGGCTTGGCGCGCAAGAGGTTGTAAAGGCTGATTTAATGAAGGAATTATTGGATATAAAAGATGAAATTCTGCCTTTCGCCAAGCCGTGCTGGAAGGTTTTGGATCAGTTAAACAACGATAAAAAACGTATATTATTTGAAGGCGCGCAAGGAATTATGCTCGATGTCGATCATGGTACATACCCTTTTGTGACCTCATCTTCGACGGTGGCAGGGCAGGCATATGCCGGGTCTGGTTTTGGTCTTGGCGGAATTGGTTATGTTTTGGGAATTACAAAAGCCTACACAACCCGTGTTGGTAGCGGGCCTTTCCCAACGGAATTGAATGATGAAACCGGTCAAAGACTGGGTGAGCGTGGTCATGAATTCGGAACGGTTACCGGGCGTAAGAGAAGTTGCGGTTGGTTCGATGCTGTGTTGGTTAGGCAGGCGATAAAAATAGCTGGAATTAACGGAATTGCGCTTACAAAACTTGATATATTAGACGGTTTTGAAAAATTAAAAATCTGTGTCGGTTATGAATATGAAGGCGAAAAATTGGATTATTTACCGTCTTCCATTAAAATTCAAGCGGCTGTTAAACCTATTTATGAAGAAATGGACGGATGGTCAGAAAGCACTGCCGGTGCGCGTAGTTTTGATCAATTGCCGGAAAATGCCGTGAAATATGTGCGTCGGATTGAAGAATTAATCGAGACACCTGTGGCAATTTTATCAACAAGTCCGGAACGTGACGATACGATTTTGGTAAAAGACCCTTTCGCTGGGTGATTCTACCATTTTTTACCCTTCCTTTTATGCGGAAAATGCCAATCATCACAAGGTGGTACGGAGCTAACATAGTCTTCTTCGGTTCTGTCATCCGGATCCCAGCACTGGGCGTTACACCATTTTGCCCTTTTTAAGATGCATGCTTCTTTTTTGTCTTTTGGGCGGTTATTTCTATTACTTTCTGCGTTGCCAAACATATTCCAGCAATTATGCTGGCATGTAAGGCATTCAGGATCTTCGTTGCACTCGACACAATCTTCGTTATCCGCGCAAACCAGGCCATATTCAGAAAGCGCATATGCCGGGGTTTTTGCAAGAAAAAATAGTGTTATAATGAAGGATATTATTTTCATCCGAGCCTCTTTAGTCCGTCTTGCAGCTCTTTTTTGAGATCATCTTCGTCTTCAAGGCCTATATATAGCCTCACACACGAGCCTTTTTCTGTCCATTTTGTGGCGGTACGAATTGAGGCCGGATCAAACGGTAATATCAAGCTTTCATAACCACCCCACGATGCGCCAATGCCAAAAATTTTCATCGGATCAATCATATGGGACAGCTCTTTGAACGAGTATTTTTTGTCTAATATAATAGTGAAAAGGCCGGTTGAGCCTAAAAAATCACGCTTAAAAACTTTATGCCCGGGGCATGATGAAAAGGCGGGGTGTAGTATTTTTGCCACTTTGGGTTTTTTCTTAAGCCATTTTGCGATATTCAACGCTTTTTCCTCATGCGCTTTTATGCGGGTGGGCATGGTTTTTAGCCCGCGCAAAGCTAAATAGCAATCGTCAGGGCTGGCATGAACTCCGTAATCAATATAATTCCTGCTAAATTTGCTTATATGTTCTTTTGTAGTTGTGATTGTACCTAATATTATGTCAGAGTGGCCGCCGATATATTTTGTACCAGCATGAAGTGATACATCAACTCCATGCTTTAATGGTTTGAAATATAACGATGTCGCCCAGGAATTATCAGTGACGGTAACAATGTTTTTTTCTTTTGCGACTTTGACTATGGCCGGTATATCCTGCACCTCAAAAGTGAGCGATCCAGGGCTTTCGGTAAAAATTAATTTGGTGTTATCCTGTATTAACCCTCTGATTTTACTGCCAATCATCGGGTCATAATATGTTGTTTCAATGCCGAATCTTTTTAGCTCTTTGTTACAAAAACGACGCGTCGGGCCATAGATACTGTCGGTTATAAGCACGTGGTCGCCGGAGCTTAAAAAAGTGAGTAAAGTCATGGTGATAGCGGATAAACCTGAAGGGTATATGAAGGTTTTATCGCCGCCTTCAAGTTGGGTTATAGCATCTTCTAGCGCAAAATTTGTAGGTGTGCCGCCAATTCCATAGCTAAAATCGGTAGCTTTAAGGTTCTTATGGGCTTTATAAAATGCTTTGCCGTGTTCTGCATCGTCATACGCCTTTAATGTAGGGAATAAAACCGTTGATGTGCGGTGTATCGGAACATTGACGGTTCCGCTGTTTTCTTCCGAATTTTTGCCGGCTATAATGGCTAAAGTATCTTGATTCAAAATGCTCTCCATGAAAATCCAATAATAAAATGCGTTACGTTATCTTTATCATGACCAAAGGGTAACAGGCAAGAACGATATTTAACAACCTGGTTTTTTTCGCTAACGAACTGTCCTTCTAAAATATTTGGTTGCAGCTCTTTTATGGATTTTTCCATGTGTTCAATCATTTTTTTTGCTGGTATGGAGGCACTTCTGGATTTTACTGAACTTCCTACTAATCCCTTACCGAATATATCATCTAGCTCTTCACCAACATAGTCATATATATAACTTTGTGATGCTCTTTCTTTATAAATCACGATTTTAAAACAGCGTTGCCATAAATCAGCAATTGCTCCCGGGTTAAACTGCTCGATTTTGGGAATGTTATCGCCTTTTTGTAAGGTTTCCCAGTATTTAACCATGCGTGATGTGAGCCGTTGTTCTATCATATAGTATTTGCCATTTTCATTTACGCGTTGTCAATTTTCGTCTTATGTATGTTTAATACACCTCACCTCAATTTCCTAGCGTAAACGAAAAGCGAAAATACTATGCCTGTAACGATACAGCGCAAAATAATTAAGGCAAGATAAAAGCAAATTTCCAATTTCTACTATTTACCTGATTGTATAATGGGGCTATGTTTAGTCTGAGGGAGTACAAATTAATTATGAAAACACAAGAAAAAACGGATTTAGTTGCGAGTGCCGATAAAGAGTCGGAGGAATACCGCCTTGCCCCGCATAATATTCAGGCAGAACAGGCGATTTTAGGTGCGATTCTGACTAATAATGAGGCGCTCGGGCGTGTCGCGGATTATTTGCTGGCGGAGCATTTTTATGAGCCGGTACATAAACGTATTTTTGAGGCGATTACAAAATTTTCAGACCGTGGTATTATTGCAACTCCTGTGACGCTTAAAAATTATTTCGACAAGGACGAATCGCTTGTAGATATAGGCGGGGCAGAGTATCTGGCGCGTTTGGCCGGAAAAAGTATTGCTATTATAAATCTTGAGGCATATGGCAAAATTGTCTATGATTTGGCGGTGCGGCGTAGCTTGATCGGGATCGGTGAGGGTGTGGTTAACGACGCTTTTAGCGACGAAATCGACCTTTCTGCTAAGGATCAGATCGAAATGGCCGAGCAGAGTTTATTTAATTTAGCCAGTGAGGGGGTGGGTGAAAGTGGCTTTCGTGCTTTAAAAAGTTCGCTCGTTGAGGCGATAAAAACTGCGGATATGGCGCATAGAAGATCCGATAAAATTAGCGGAATCAGCACAGGATTTAAGGGTATGGATGGCCTTCTTGGCGGTTTGCAAAATTCTGATTTGTTGATTTTAGCAGGCAGGCCGTCAATGGGTAAGACTGCGCTTGCGATAAATATTGCCGTTAATGCCTCGCAGAACCTGGCGAAAGCGCATGGTGACCAGGAGGGAAAAGTTCCAAGTATTGCGTTTTTCTCACTGGAAATGTCGTCGGAGCAGTTGGCAGCGCGTATGATTGCAATGGAGTCGGGTGTGGATTCCTCTAAAACCAGGGCTGGCGCGCTAAATGACGAGGAATTTGGCAAGATAGTTGAGGCCAATAATAGTCTGCATAAGTTGTCATTCTTCTTG
>JAJRPW010000160.1 GCA_024280585.1 Alphaproteobacteria bacterium | reverse complement strand
TAATTTTATAAAAAAACATAAGCCAAAAACCGGCAATCTGGATGATTATGGCTTTGAATTTATTCAATTTTTAAAGGAGTTTGAGCCCGTTAAAGAACTGAAATATTTGCCTGATCTGGCGGGATTAGAGTGGGCGCAGCATCTGGCCTATTTTGCCGCCGATGCTGAACATGCCAAGATCGGAAGCCGTGATGAACTGCGGCTGCACCCATCAGCGAACCTTATAAAATCAGGCTACCCAGTCGATCTGCTTGTGGAATATGACGGTTCAAAAGAGCTGGATATTAATGAGCGCGGCGCAGAACTATTAATCTTTCGTCCGTATCTTAAGACAGTAATTACGTTGCTGAATAGCGACGAGTATAAATTTTTAACCGGCTTTAACGCAAATAAAAAATCAGATGATACTTGTAACTTGCATAAATTTATTAATAATAGAGCTATCGTGAAAAGCTAAAATGAGAAGCACATGAAAAATATTTTCAAGGAAGAGAGAGGGCTAAGCCTTGTCGAAATGTCAATTAGTGTAACTCTTATAGGGCTTATGATTGCTGGTACTCTTGGCGGAATGAGCCTCTTAAACGCATCAAAATTACGCAAAGTTGTAACAGAATATACTGGATATATTAACTCCATTAATGAATTTACGGAGGAATACCATTATTATCCCGGCGATATGCCGAATGCCTCAAGTTATTGGTCAGGCGCAAATAACGGCGATGGCGATACATATATAGAATTTGCGGAAACGACTAATGGCACGCCAAAAGAGGATTTATTTGCCTGGGAACATTTAAGCAATTCGGACCTGATTTCTTCTAGTTATACAGGAGCAAATGTAAGTGCATCGGTTAGATATGGTGCGAAAGTTAACGCTCCAACCTCGGATGGGTTCGAAAATGGTGTATATATGTTTCACACGGAATCTAATAGTGGCGGAAATATCGTTTATAATACTATTGGCTTGACAATCAGGCTGGGTGGAATAGGAGATGTAAATTTTGGCGGTGGTGCACAAGGGAGCTATCCTTTGGGCGGAGTTATGACGGCGAAAAATGCTTATTCCATTGATAAAAAAATGGATGATGGTGTGGCAGATTCCGGATCATTATATGTAGTAAGATCGATGGTTACAGGGGATTCTGGCTGTACGGATGCGGTTTGGAGCTCATCAGGTGCGGCATTTGTTCTGGGTAGTTCGGAAAAAACGTGCAATCTGATTTATTGGTACAGGAAGTATTAATACTACCTTTAGTAGAATCATTGCCACAAAAAACAATTTTTAGTTTGTAAGTTGTTGAAAAACATAGATTTTTAACGCCCGTTAACAATTTGTTAATCTTTGCGTGTTATTATTGATACATGCGATAGTGAAATTGATAGTGGAGCGTAAGTTATGTTTAAGTCTAGTTGCAAAATGTATTTAGTTCTAATCTTGCTTGTGGTTTTTCCAATATCGACAAATGCGAATGCATCTCCCGAAGGTGCTAAATCATTCATTAAAACAGTTAGTAGTGATGCCATAAAAGTTGTAACATCCAAAGATGCCAGCGATGAAGAGAAAGAACTAGCGCTAGTACAATTATTTAAAAATTCTGTTGATACTAACTGGATTGCAAAATTCGTTCTTGGCAGATATTGGCGAACAGCAACTGCCGAGCAAAAGCAAAAATACACTGCATTACATAAGCAATTTTTGATTAACAGCTATGTACCAAAATTTAAGGAGTATACTAATCAAAAAAGTATAACAAAAAAAGTTTCACAGGAAACAGAAAATGAGTATTTAGTAGAAACTGAAATTATACAACCAGATGGTATTTCAATAAAAGTAGACTATAAAGTCAGAAAAAATTCCAACGATGAGTATCTTATCTACGATGTTATAGCTGAAGGAGTTAGTCTAATTACAACACAAAGATCTGAATTTAGTTCTATACTTTCACGCAAAGGGGTCGACTATCTTATTAAAAAACTTGAGGCCAGAGTATAGGTTGCAGCAATATTTTTTAAAATTAAAGAACCGCGAATTAGCCTTCGCGGTTCTTTTTTATAGATTATTTCTTAGCTGGCGACATATCATCGCGACGTATATCAAGCTCAGCTTTCACTGAGCCAGCATCGGGATCGCGGTACATTTTCATGTTAAGTTTTCCCTCTGATTTAGCCACCAAGCAAGTTGTAGCCGCATCACCGGTTACATTAACTGCCGTACGCAGCATATCAAGCAACCTGTCAACACCAATAATTAATGCTATTCCTTCGACAGGAAGGCCAACTTGCGTAAATACCATGGCCAGCATAATCAGGCCAACGCCTGGCACACCGGCAGTTCCGATCGATGCAAGAACCGACATGCCAATCACAACCAAATAGTCAACTGCCGTAAGATCGATTCCATAAGCGTTAGCAATAAACACAGTCGCTACACCTTGCATAATTGCGGTGCCATTCATGTTTATCGTAGCACCAAGAGGGATTATAAAGGAAGCAACCGAATTATCAGCACCCAGCCGAGTTTCGCAAGCCTCTAAAGTAACCGGAATAGTAGCATTAGAACTCGCGGTACTAAACGCAAACAGTAACGTGCTTCTCATCTTTTTCATGAAAATCAATGGGTTTAGTCCAGCAACAAAGAAAAGCCCACTAAACGTACCAATGAAATGTAAAAGCAAAGCGGCTACAACGGTGAGGAAATATCCCAACATCGGAACAATCAAGTGAATTCCTTGTTCTGCAAATGTTTTTGCGATTAAACAAAATACACCGTAAGGTGCAAGTGACATAACCACATGGACAAGATTCATCATAACATGGTTAAAACTTTCAATCCCACTGGCAACTTTCTTACCGTCCGCACCGCTTTTTATCAGCGCAATACCAATAAACAAACAAGCCATAATAATCTGCAGCATACTGCCGTTTGCCATCGATCCAAGTATATTACTCGGCATTAAATCAATAACAACCTGAGCAAATGTAGGTGCTTCTTTTGCCGTAAAGCTCGCAGATGCGGAAGCCCCAAGATCAAACCCCTCTCCAATTCCAAGTGAGATGGACAGGAATAATCCAAAAGATATAGCTATAATTGTGGTAAACATGAACAAGGCAAAGGCTTTTCCTCCTGTTCGACCGAGCGCTCGCATGTCATCCATACCGACTATTCCACCGATAAGCGAACAGAAAACCAGAGGCACTACGAGCATTTTCAAAGACTGAATAAACATCTTACCTGCCACGTGGAAAACCCCGCCCACAAGGTATTCTTGCACGAAGGCTACATCTGGAGCGAGATTATTAATTAAAGTACCGGTTATGAGGCCCGCCACCATATACACAAGGATTTTCGTTGTAAGGGTTGCCTTCTTTTTACTTCCCTTCGTTTTACCTGCTGACATAGTTAACTCCATAATATTTACACATTTTAAGTTAATAAAAATGTTCGAAGAGGAACCCTACATCTAAAAAATATTAATTGCAAGCATTCTTCCACCCTTTAAAAATTGCGGGTCATTGTAATATATCTACCCCTCTAAATCGCCGATTCCATCGCTTAAAAAAGGCCTTGCGGAATAGTCAAAATCCTTGATTGCGGCATTATTATCATAGCGATATCCTGAGGTTCTTTTCTTGCTAATATTCCTGTTTACCTTAGAGATTTCGCCTGAATTAAAAATAAACGGTAAAAAACGAAATATTTTAGGTTTTTGTTTAAGCCCGGCCTTCTCAACTATTTTACAGATCATTTCGTAATAGGTAAAAACCTCTTCTCCACATAGATTATAGGTTTTTCCGTGCGTTTCGTTAATATTAATTATTTTTATCGCGGCGATAGATAAATCATCCGCGTGAACCGGCTGGCAAACGCCTTTTGTTTTGGGGTTTTTAGGGAGAATTCCAAATAATTTTATGTATTTATATATGCCCGATACTATGTCCTCCATCCCTAATCCATAGATCAAAGAGGGCTTCAGCATCGTATATTTAATGGCCTTTTTAAGGCAAATCCTGGCGATATCTTTTTCTGCCAATAATATTTTTTTTGCCAATTCCTTATCGCCGGTATTTTCAATATAACTAAAGGATATCAAGCGCTTCAGGCCATTTTTGACCAAAATATCCAAATTCGGCGGGGCATCCCATAAATTCGAGGTAATAATTGCGGACTTTATTTTTTCATTATGCATTTCCAGCTCAAAACCGGGGTCATTTTCCTTTAGCCAGGTCAATTTTGGATGATATATATCAATCGGTTTGTCTTTGTAAAGTGCCACAATGTTAATGTTTGCAGCCAATAATCGTCTTAGAATACACAGCCCTACAGGGTTTCTCACGTCGGTTATTAAAACAGGGGACTGGCTCGATAGTATATATTTATCGTCTCGCTTTTTATTTTTTGTCTTATCCTCAAACTGCTTATATGTAAGTAGAAAATCCTTTAACTTGGCATCATTTTTATTTATATAATTCTCGATATTTGGCGCTGATTTTATAATTCGGCGGAGAATATTGCTGAACATTCTTAAGTAAATAAATAAATTTATTAGTAGTAAACTTCCTGGAAAATAGGCACCTTTGAAGTTTTTATTAAAATATTTTACAAGACCTTGCGCTTTGCATTTATCTAAAAAAAATCCTGAAACATCGCTAGACTTCCCGTAATAACGGACATTTACATCATTTACGAAAAGAATCTTCCCGCCCATCTCATGAATACGCAGACAAAAATCCATATCGGCTGTTTGCAGAAAAAAATCTTTATCCATACCGCCAACTTCGTCATAAACACTCCTTTTCATTAACATAAAAGCGCCGGAAATAGCCGGAACATAGGGGTATTCTTTAAGAACTGGAAATTTATGTAATTCGACACAAGGAATAGAAAAATATTTATACAGCGAAAACCATTGTGAGATCATGTTGGTGAAATTAAGTAAATTACGCCGATTTCCCTCCTGCTCACGACCATTTTTATTGATTAATTTTACCCCGGCAACCCAGGCTTTTGGATGTTTTTTTAGTTCGCGAATTGCCTTGTTTATGGCATTTTGCGGAAGGGTGCAATCCGGCGTAATATTCAATAAATACTCGCCTTTTGCACGGCGAGCGCCAATGTTACAAGCCCTGGAAAAACCAATATTCCCTTGTCCCGAAACAATTACCAGGCGCTCATCTTTTTTTGCAATTTGCGCAATTTTACCCCTAGTATATTCACAATTTCCATTGTCGATCAGAATTAATTCCAGCACAGAATCCTGGTCTAATACTGATTTTATAGCATACAATAATATCGGCCCTGACTGAAAAGAGGGCATCACAACGCTTGTATTAGCAATTTTTTTGGCAGTATTCGACATAAATTAATCCCACGAAGGAGCGTCAGACAGATAATCTTTAAAGCTGGCCTGTTTTTTATCCTTATCCGAAATTATCGGGTTATTTAGCGGCCAGTCAACATTTAAATCAGGATCGTCCCAGGCAATGCCGATTTCGCCCTTAGGGTTGTAAAAAGATGTCGTTTTATACATAACATCAACCGCCCCATCACCAAGAACACAAAACCCATGCGCGAACCCCGCGGGAATCCACAATAATTTGCCATCCACATCATTTAATTCTATGGAGAAATATTGTCCTAAAGTTTTAGATTGAGGCCGGATATCAACGGCAACATCCCATATTTCACCGCGAATGCAGCCGACTAATTTCCCTTGCGCAGGCGCATGTTGGGCATGAAGTCCGCGCAGAACATTCGGCGCAGAACGAGAATGGTTATCTTGAACAAAATCAATCTCTAATCCAGTTACTTTTTTAAACTCTTTTTTATTGTT
>JAJRPW010000159.1 GCA_024280585.1 Alphaproteobacteria bacterium | reverse complement strand
TGACGCATTTTAATAATAAATGAGATACACTATAATGTATATCTACCTTCCGATTGCTGAAATGCCTGTAAATATATTCCTTATACTCTCACTTGGGGGCGTAACGGGCGTGTTGTCAGGAATGTTCGGTATTGGGGGTGGCTTTTTAATGACACCGTTTCTGATATTTATGGGAATTCCGCCTGCTGTCGCTGTTGCCAGCTCAGCCAATCAAATTATCGCCGCATCATTTTCCGGGTTTTTGGCTCACCTACGCCGCGCTAATGTTGATTTGAAAATGGGCTCAGTGATTATTATCGGCGGCTTTGTTGGATCATCACTCGGAGTTTGGCTATTTAAAATTATGCAAAAACTGGGGCAGATTGACCTGGTTATTTCTCTTTGTTATGTCGTTTTCTTAGGCGCGATTGGCGCTATGATGGCCATTGAAAGCATCAATGTGATTATGAAGAAAAAGAAAGGAAAGGAAATTCAGCCCAGAAACAAAAAGAACTGGATTCGCAGCTTGCCCCTGCCGTTTCAAATGGAATTCCCGCGCTCTGGGGTGAAAATAAGCATCATAATACCAATTTTAATCGGAATGTTTTCCGGAACATTAGTATCTTTAATGGGGATCGGCGGCGGATTTATTATGATTCCGGCGATGATTTATTTACTTGGAATGCCTACATCTGTTGTCATTGGCACATCTTTGTTTCAAATCGTATTTATTACAATAAATGTTACTATTTTACATGCGGTTAACACTCAAACTGTTGATATAATTTTGGCATCATTAATGCTTGTTAGCTCGGTTCTTGGTGCGCAATGGGGGACTCGTATTGGCCTTAAAATGCCCGCAGAACAATTACGGGCGATTTTAGCTTTAATGGTGTTAGTAGTTGTTTTTAAACTGGCCATTGGCTTGTTTATAACACCTGATACCCCCTTCATTATAACTGCTTTGGAAAAATAATGGTAAGAATATTATTTGCATTATTTATATTAATATCCTCCGGGCAAACTTCTTATGCCAGGCCGGTTATAGCCGATTTATCACTTCGGATGATTGAAATTGATTCCGGATTTACAGGCACTGAAATATTATTGTTCGGCGCAAGAAATGATGCAGGCGATATTGTGGTGGTGATAAGAGGGCCTGAATCTTCCTATGTTGTTCGTAAAAAAGAACGCGTTGCCGGCATTTGGGTTAATAAACAAAATATTGTATTTAACAAAGTTAATGGTTTTTATGCTGCCGCAACCAGCCGCCCCTTGAGCGAACTTAGAAATGACTCACTGCTAAAAGCACTGGAAATTGGCATGGATAATTTAGACATTAAACCAAGCTATGTGCCGATGTTGGATGAAGATGAATTTACACAAGCCTTCCTAGATAAGCAGATGGAAAATCGGCTTTATTCACCTGCCATTGAAGATGTGTCCTTCATCGGCGACACATTATTCAGAACAATAATCAATTTCCCGGAAAATATTATCCGGGGGGTCTATACCGCCGAAATATATTTATTCAGCGATGGCCAGCTGATCGGTATGCAATCGACACCTTTGGTGGTAAGGAAAAAAGGGTTTGACGCCTTTGTTTTTGACTTTGCGTATAACCAACCTCTACTTTATGGTGTAATGGCTGTGATCATGGCCTTGGTTGCAGGGTGGGTTGCCGGTGCAATATTTAGAAAGGTTTAAGGAGACAGAAAATGGTTGCTAAGAATTCAGGAAATAAAGCTAGAGTCAATTATCTGGTGTGCGTTAATTCTGAAAAATACTCAGAAACGGCGCTGCATTTTGTTTGCCAAATGGCAAAAGATAATCATGGGATTGTAACAATATTGCACGTTATTGAGCCGGCAGATTATCAAACCCTTGGTGCTGTTGCTGAAAAAATGCGGGAAGAAACTATAAATGAAGCTGAAAATCTACTTAAAAAATTGGCTGATAAGGCAAAAAAGTGGGGGGATATTATGCCCAGCCTGCTTGTAAAAGAGGGGCTTATAGAAGATGAAATTATTGCGGTTCTGGAGGAGGATAAAAATATTAGTATGTTAATTACAGGAACGGCCTCTGGAACTTCGGTAAAAAGTAAAATATTGCCACCTCTCGTCGCCTCTTTGGGTAAAAAACTATCCATACCAATGCTTATAATCCCAGGTAATCTCAGCAATCGACAAATTGAAGATCTGGCATAGATAATTTTGGAGAAAGGGAGGGGGTGAGTAGTTAATTTAAAAATCCATACCCCAACCAGACAGAGGGGCATTTCACTTTACCAAAAAGGCCAATTATGCAGAGGTCTCCTGTTGACTTTTATCCGCAATTGGAGGAAGTATGTATTATATAGTGTTTCTGCTTTATTATTAAAGCAGGCATTCGAGGTGAAGTGTATTAGACATACATAAACCAAAGAATAACACACTGAGACCTCTGCATAATGAGGATTTTTGGAATGAGTTCTAGGAATGCCCGCCCGGAAAACCGCAATGTATATAGACATACATGAGGATTTGAGGACGGACATGACGATGAAATCAGCCAAAAAGACCATTATGCAGAGGTCTCACACTTTAATAATAAATGAGAAATACTATACCATCAAGGGGGACGAAAATATGGAATCATTCGAATTTGTTTATTGGGATCATAATTACAATAAAATTTTATTATTTAATCTGGCGATAGCCATTGGTTTATTTGCTAGTCTGCGCTTTTTTTCGGGTGTAATTTCACATATAAACCCATCAGATGAGTTGCTAAAAAAGGATAATCCGGCATTTGGAATTTCGATGGCCGGCGTGGTTTTTGCTGTTACTATAGTCCTTACAGGAGCGATTTATGGCGACCCGATCTATACACTGGAAGAATCTGTGATTGCTGTTGGTCTGTATGGAATTTTTGGTGTGTTATTAATGGGCTTAACCAGAATTATTTTCGATAAAATTGCCCTGCCGAATATATCTATCCGCGATGAAATCATTAAAGGCAATGTTGCCGCAGCAATTATTGATGCAGGCAATGTGATTGCCACTGCTTTGATTATAAGAACAATGATGGTTTGGGTTGAAGCCAACACTATTGAAGGGATTTTAGCTGTTTTATCGGGCTATGTGATATCTCAGGTTTTACTTACCGCTACCACTATCTTGCGCACCAAACATATACATAAAAAAAATGGCGGCAAAGATGTTCAGGAAGAGTTAGCAAAGGGCAATGTGGCACTGGCATTACGCTTTTCAGGGCGCAAGATCGGCACTGCCTTTGCCATTACCGCCGCATCGAATATCATGATTTTCGAATATCATGATATATCAATGTTATTGGTTATCTGGGCAGCTAGCTCTATGCTAATGATTGCTATTCTAAGTATTATATCCTTCATAGCCAACAAACTGGTTTTGTTCCATATTGACCTTGATGACGAGGTTATAAATCGTAAAAATATCGCACTTGGCGCGGTACAATGCGCACTATATATTTCAATTGGATTATTGCTTGCGGAATTAATGGCTTAAGTAATTGATCTGCGTCTAGCCGAAAACATAGTATTTGCAGGCCGCGCCAGAAACATTCACAATACGACCTAAGCCTGAATAATATTAGCGGCCATTTCATCGTGATATACACCACGCGTGTCCACAAGGATCCTTGCAGATTTTTTAATCATCTCACGATCAAAATCATCATGTGCGGTCGCCAGAACTACGCAATCAAAGCCTTGCAAATTTTCTTGCGTAAGTTCAACGCTTTGCAGATCAAAAACATGTTCGCGTTGTTTAGGAAATGCCGGCCAGTAAGGATCGGAATATTGCACATCAGCACCGCAATCACGCAGCAACTCCATAATTACCACTGAAGGTGACTCACGTGCATCATCAACATTTTTTTTGTAAGAAATGCCCAAAACCAGAACCTTACTGTCTTTTATCGACTTATTAGCCGCATTTAAACCCTCAGCAATTTTGCCGACAACCCAGCTGGGCATTGAACTATTAATTTCACCAGCTAATTCGATAAAACGGGTGTGAACCCCATACTCACGCGCTTTCCAGGTCAGATAAAACGGATCAATAGGAATACAATGCCCACCAACTCCCGGTCCTGGATAATATGGTGTAAAACCAAATGGCTTGGTCGCCGCAGCGTCAATCACCTCATGGATATCCACGCCCATTTTTCCTGCCACCATTTTCATTTCATTAACCAGACCAATATTCACAGAACGGTGGATATTCTCCAGCAGCTTGGTCATTTCAGCGGCTTTAGTTGAGCTAACCGGTACAATTTTATCTATTATCCCGCTATATAATGCCACGCCTGCCTCAAGACATGCGGGAGTATAACCGCCGACAACTTTTGGAATAGTTTGGGTTTTAAACTTAGCATTGCCCGGATCTTCACGCTCTGGCGAATAAATCAGATAAAAATTATCGCCTAGTTTAAAACCTTTTGCGATTAAACGCGTTGCCAGCTCCTCATCGGTTGTGCCGGGGTAAGTCGTTGATTCTAGCGATAATATTTGTTCTTCTTGCAAATAAGGCAAAATCGCTTCCGTGGTTTTTATCACAAAGCTTAAGTCCGGTTCACGATATTTATTAAGCGGAGTCGGCACGCATAAAATAATTGCATCAACCTCTTTAATTAACGCAAAATCGGTAGTAGGGGTAAAATTATTAGCACGCATTTGCTGAATATCAGCCGGTTTTATATGTTTTATGTAAGTTTCATTATTTAAAAGCGCGGCC
>JAJRPW010000158.1 GCA_024280585.1 Alphaproteobacteria bacterium | reverse complement strand
TTGCATCGGCCAGCAGTTCACCGCTTAGCATAATTTTTTTGCGTACCGCATAACTTTCAGTACCGTCATCGGATTTCAAACGAATTGTGCCGGGGGGAGCGGGGCCGCGGGTGGTGTCGGGATAAGGTAATGAATCATCGAGCAAGTGGAAGGTCATTTTGGCCGTTTGTCCAAGTAAATTCTTCAAATTATCCGGATCATCCAAGCCTGGAACTTGTAGCAAAATCCTGTTCTCGCCTTGACGTTGTATATCTGGCTCGCGAGTGCCCGTTGCATCAACCCGGCGCCGCACAATTTCAATGGATTGTTCCAACACGTTTTTACGCATTAGCTTGATGGATTCCTTGTCATAACCCACTTTTATAAGGCCGCCTTCGGTTTGGATCGAAATGTCGGGCGTTTTTTTTCTAATTAAATCAGCTACTTGCTCGGAAGTCTCCGGATTAAGCAGTTTGAACGTAATTTCATGGCCGATTATATTTAACCCGCCGGAATATTTAATGCGTTCACCATTTATTTTTTGCCCTCGAAAGCTATTTCTGATATCGCTGCGTAGCATATCAAGCTGTTCGCGCAGGTAAGAATTGAAATCAATTTCCAAAAGTAAATAAGAGCCGCCTCTTAAATCCAGACCAAGATTCACCCTTTTATCTGGGAAAATACTACTTTCACCGCTTAAACTTTCTTCAGTAAAATTAGGAATGGTAAAAAATACCGCCGCGATACAAATCGCAATAATTAAGGATTTTTTAAAAACCGAAAAGTGGAGCATACCAAAAACCGTTATTTTTTCTTGGAGTTTGAAATCGTTGTAATAGTATGTCTGTCGACTTTGACGGTCACTCCTTTTGCTATATCAACATGTATAATATTGTCGTCCAGCTTCGATATTTTGCCAATAATGCCGCCGCCAGTTACAACTTCATCGCCTTTTCCAAGGCTTTTCACCATCTCATCATGGGCTTTCATTTTTTTATGTTGCGGGCGGATTAACAAAAAATAAAATATGGCGAAGATAATAATAAGAGGTAGAATATTAGCGATAAGCCCGCCATCGCCTGTTACCATGGTTGTTTCCTGCGCCATTGCTGTGGATGTGAATAACATTTTTTAAGACTCCTTAATTAATTTTCCTAGATTATAGATAGTTTTGTCATTTAGTATAGTATTTTTTAGCCAAAATATCTAGAAAGATATTTTTTGGGATTAACGGCTTTGCGCCCTTTTCTGATACTAAAATGTAGCTGTGGTGATGATACATGTCCGGTTTTACCAACATAGGAGATGATTTGCCCTTTTCTCACATGGTCGCCTTTTTTTACCGCAATATTTTTCGTATGGGCATAAGCCGTTATGTAACCTTTATTATGCCTTATTAATACCAGATTGCCGTACCCTCGAAGTTCGTTACCAGAATATACGACAATGCCATTTTCTGCCGCTTTTATGGGGGTGCCTTCTTTCGCCGAAATATTTATCCCGTCATTATATAGGCCGCCTTTTTTAGGGCCAAAATTAGATAAAAGTCGGCCTTTTACAGGCCATTTGAAGGATAATTTTTTGTTGGATTTTTTTGGAATTAAAGCTGATCTGACTATAGTTTTTTTCGCACTGAATTTCTTACCATTTTTTAATACAGGTCTGGGATAAGAATTTGATTTTAACGTTGGTTTCGGAGCATTCGGGTCGATTTTCTGCGTAATTATTAGTTTTTTTGGCTGGATTTTGCCTAAATCTCTGGCGACCACAATTCTTAAATTTTTTATTGTCGGAACTTTAGGTTCATTATCGGCAATTTCAATGTCATCACTAAAAATCGTATCTATTTTTTCGGTTTTTGAAGGGAGCCTAAGCCGTTGCCCTGCATGTATAATATATGGATCTGCTATGTTATTAGCCTTTATCAGCCGGTCGATGGCCACATCATAACTTCTGGAAACAGCGTAAATAGTCTCGTTGGTGCTAACCACATGGAAAGTTGCATTAGGTAGTTTTATGATTTGCCCTTCATTTAGGATATAAGGTGGTCGTAGCCTGTTTTTGTCTATTAAATCCCTGATTTCAACACCGTGCCGGCGCGCGATTTTATATATAGTGTCGCCTTTTTTTGCCCTGATTTTAAAAGGATTTTCCGCCAGGGATTTTGGTAAGTCATCGGAAATAGTGTTAATTACTATACTGGCAGGGGATTGTGTGCAGGCAGACATCGCTAGCATAATACAAAAAATACTTATTATCCGCAAAATTTTTGGCATCAGAGCTTCCATAGTATAAAAATCTACTATAATAAAGGGAGATGTTTTTATCAAGCCTCATTTTTGCCAGCATTATAAATGAAAAACAATCTCATATCGTGGGTAATATACAAAATTCAATCGGGGCGTCATCAAGGAGGGTCTGTGGGAATTCCTTGATTTTTTTAATATATGCAAAAGATGGCCCTTGATGACAAATCTTCACCAGCTCCCGCACATCTTGTTCAGGGCCAAAAAAAGTTGCTTCAACCGTGTTATTAACTCGATTCCTGACCCACCCGCTTATTTTCAAGGCCACAGCTTTTTGCTTGATCCAGTTGCGTAAGCCAACTTTTTGCACTCGCCCTTCAATAACGATACGAATCGAAACGGCTTCACCCCCGCCTTCTTTTTGTGGCGTATGTTCGAAAACTTCATCAATGGGCATATATTTCCTAATTTTATAACATTATATTTTTATTTTATGCAAATTCTAATACTACCTGTCCGTAACTAACACTATCCCCTTTATTAAGGTGAATTTTATCTATTACGCAATCTTTTTCTGCGCATATTATATTTTCCATTTTCATCGCTTCCAGAATAAATAATTCCTGCCCCGCTTTGACTTCATCACCTTTATTGACTTTTATGTCAACAATCATGCCGGAAATTGGTGCTTCAACTATTGAGGGGTCAACGATATCTGCTGTTTCTGGCATGAATTTATCTAATTCTGCAACTCTTGGTGAGCGAACCGTTGTCCTTACCGTTGCTCCAGCGTGAGTGAGATAAAAACCGCCGGCAAATGGTTCAATTTGTACATATACTGGTCTGTTGTTAACATAGCCGTGGAATAAAGTATTTCCCAATATCCACGAGCTTTTTATGGCTAAAACATCTGATTCATGGTGGATTTTATATCCGTCTTCGCGTGCTCTGACATAGATCGAAAACTCTTCTCCGTCGATATTTATTACCCATCTATTGCCGATGAGTCTTTGTCTGCCTTGCATTTGTCCGATTATTGTCCCTGCTCTTTTCGCATCTTCCAAAAAAATATGGGCGCAAACGGCAAGAAATATTTTGGTTGTATCCGATGTTAACTCCGCTCCAAAAAAACCTTCCGGATATTCTTCCTCGATAAATTTCGTTGTAATATCACCAGATGCAAAGCGTGGATGAGCCATAACCGCCTCTAAAAAGCTGATATTATGGGAGACACCTCTTATTACATACTCGCCCAAGGATGATTGCATTTTTGTCAGGGCTTCATGGCGATTTTTGCCGTAGGTGATTAGTTTTGCGACCATAGCGTCATAGAACATACTCACTTGCCCACCTTCATAAACACCACTATCTACGCGGACAACATCGTTTGTTTGGGGCTCTCGATATTCAACAATACGTCCCGATGACGGCAAAAATCCACGCGCTGGGTCTTCGGCATAAATCCTGGATTCTATTGCCCAGCCTTTTAATTTTATATCTTTTTGTGTCATACTCAGTTTTTGACCATCGGCCACTTTTATCATTTCTTCAACCAAATCGAGTCCGGTAATATATTCGGTTACGGGATGTTCAACTTGCAGCCTGGTATTCATCTCTAAAAAGTAAAACTTCAAATCGGGATCTACTAGGAATTCCACCGTTCCTGCACCCACATAATTACAAGCTCTGGCCACTTTAACTGCAGCCTCTCCCATTTCTTTGCGCATTTTTGGAGTCA
>JAJRPW010000157.1 GCA_024280585.1 Alphaproteobacteria bacterium | reverse complement strand
ATCAACCTTGGCAAAATCATGATTAATTTCACTTTGCTCAAAAACGCTCTCATAAGGCACATTTGCTTCAGCAAGCAGCACATTCATATGCCCCGGCATACGACCTGCAACCGGATGCACCGCATAACGAACATCAACGCCTTTTTTCTGTAGCAAATCCGCCATTTCCTTAAGCGCGTGTTGCGCCTGCGCGACAGCCATTCCGTAACCAGGCACAATAATTATCGACTTGGCGCTTTCCATTAGATAAGCAGCATCTTCGGCGCTTCCGTTCCTCACAGCCCCCATATCAGCAGTAATTGCTGACTCCCCGACCGAAACAGTTGATCCAAAACCACCAAATATCACGTTTATAATTGAACGATTCATCGCTTTACACATGACATAACTTAAAATTGCCCCGCTCGCACCAACTAACGCCCCTGTAATAATTAATAGGCTGTTACCCAACGTAAAACCAATACCAGCCGCTGCCCAGCCTGAATATGAATTAAGCATCGACACCACAACAGGCATATCTGCGCCGCCAATCGGAATAATTAAAAGCAGCCCAAGCAAGCAGGCCAACATAGCCATCCGAAGGAAAACATCCGGAGATTGCGATATAAAAAATTCATAACCAGAATAAATAATGGCTAAAAATATAAGCGCATTCAGTAAATGTTGCCCTCGAAACCGAATGGGGCTCCCGCTCATAATCCCCTGTAACTTGGCAAAGGCAATGATCGAGCCGGAAAAAGTTATGGCTCCAATTACCATACCCAAACTTAATTCAAGCAAACTCGCTGATTTTATGTCACCAACGACGCCTATTCCAAAAGATTCCGGACTATAAAGTGCCGAGCCTGCAACCAATACAGCAGCAAAACCAACCAAAGAATGAAATGCGGCAACAAGCTGCGGCATCGCCGTCATTTTTATTTTTAAAGCAATTATGGCCCCAAAAACCCCGCCAACCAAGATTAAACCAATAATATATTGCTGACTATCATACTCAAAATCTTTCAAAGTCGTCACTATGGCAATGACCATTCCCGTAGCACCATATAGATTACCGCGCCGCGCCGTCCTCGGTGAAGCCAGCCCTTTTATCGCAAGAATAAAACAAACCGCCGCAACCAAATATAAAATAGATGATAAATTATCCATAAATTTGTCTCATTATTTCTTCTTTTTAAACATTTGGAGCATTCTTTGAGTAACGATGAACCCTCCAAAAATATTAATAGATGCAATAAATATCGCTATAGCACCTAAGGTTTTTGAGTATTCAACCGTTGTCGTCCCCACAGCCAAAATAGCCCCGACAATAATAATGCTGGAAATCGCGTTAGTCACCGACATAAGCGGCGTATGTAACGCAGGAGTTACTTTCCACACCACATAATAGCCAACAAAGCATGCCAGAATAAACACTGTGATAGCAAATATAAACGGATCAACACCAATTACAGTGTTTGCATCAACGGTTTTTTGTATATCCACCTGAGTATTTATGATTTGCTCAGCCAAACTGACGGCCTTATCAGACAAAGCGGCCGCATCATCAGCAACCTTTGACGCCTCTTCAACCAATGAGATCATATCTGTCATTTGACTTTATCCTTTACTTTTTCTTTTTTAAGTGATGGATGAACAGACCGCCCCTCATACGTCAAAAGGCAGCCCTGGACTATCTCATCTTCAAAATCAATTTTCACTCTTTTAAGTTTTTTATTCATCATTGGCTGCAAAAAGTTAAATAAATTTTTTGCGTATAACCTACTGGCATTAAAGGCTAATCTTGCCGCCATATTACTGTAACCAATGATTTTAACTCCGTGTTTCATAACAATTTGATCAAGCTTACTACCCACACAATTGCCACCGCTTGCCACCGCTAAATCTACAATTACGGATCCAGAACGCATATCTTTTACTATTTTGTCAGTTATAAGGGTCGGCGCCGGCCTGCCAGGAATCAGAGCGGTACAGATAATTATATCCTGATCCTTCGCCGTTTTTTGTATTAATTCAGCCTGTCTTTTCTTATAAACAGCTGACATTTCTTTTGCATAACCGCCCTTGGTTTCAGCGTTTTCTCCTTCGGAATTATCCACCTCAACAAAAGTTGCACCAAGACTTTCAACCTGCTCTTTTGCCACCGACCTGACGTCAAAAGCCGACACAATTGCACCAAGGCGCTTTGCCGTTGCAATCGCCTGCAAACCTGCGACACCCGCACCAATTATTAGTATCTTTGCTGGACGAATAGTTCCTGCCGCAGTCATCATCATCGGAACCACTTTTCCAAACTCAGCAACCGCGTCAATCACAGCTTTATAGCCGGATAAATTACTTTGAGACGACAAAACATCCATATTTTGCGCGCGTGAAATTCGTGGCACAAACTCCATTGAAAATGCCGATATTTTCTTGCTTATATATTTTTTTACCATTGCCTTATTGTCGCTGGACGAAAGCATCCCTATTAATATAGCGCCGTTTTTAAGTTTACCAACCTGGGCGGCTGTCGGTGGCTGAACCTTCAAAAGCACATCGGCCGAGTCTAAAATACTATCAATTTTATTGGAAATTTTTGCACCGGCATCTTTATATTCATCATCACTAATGCCCGAAGCATCACCAGCCTTGCTTTCAATAATTACGCTAGCACCCAAACTCACGAAGTCCTTAACCGTTTCAGGGGTCACAGCAACCCTGTTTTCGTTGGCCTCTCTTTCTCTAATCACCGCAAGTTTCATCTGTTAACACCTAACTGGAGCTTCAAAAACACTATAGATTTACACATGTTAGGCACAAAAACACTCGAATGCAAGTCAATATGAAAAAAAATCAAAAACCAAAAAATATGATGACAAAATTACTACAAAAACTCCTGTCGCAAAAAAATCTTGCCATCTATCTAATATAGTGGATAATGAACTGCTTTCGTAGCTGGAGCATTCGCATGTCTAAAAAATCGATACAAGTTAGCGTAATAATGGGCAGTCAATCCGACTGGGAAACCATGGAAAAAGCAACGCAAACCCTTGAAGAGCTGGGAGTTTCCTTTGAGTCGCGGATTGTGTCGGCGCATCGCACCCCGGAACGTTTATATGAATTTGCAAAATCTGCCGAGAAAAATGGGATCAATGTGATTATTGCCGGAGCCGGTGGCGCCGCACACTTGCCCGGTATGGTTGCATCTTTAACTTGCCTGCCCGTGCTTGGAGTGCCTATTAAAAGCAAGGCGCTAAAAGGCATGGATAGCTTGCTTTCAATCGCCCAAATGCCAGCCGGAATTCCGGTTGGAACCTTGGCTATTGGCGAGGCAGGTGCAATAAATGCGGCCTTGTTGGCAGCTTCTGTAATCGCCTTATCCGATAATATAGTAAAGAAAAATCTCAAAGAATTCCGTAAAAACCAGACCAACTCAGTTGCTGATTTTCCAGGTTAATAAATATGAAAATAATCAAGCCAGGATCGACGATAGGAGTAATAGGAGGTGGGCAGTTAGGGCGTATGATTGCCCTCGCTGCAGCGCCTTTAGGCTATAAAACTCATATTTTTACTGATATAAAAAACGGCTCGGCATCACATGTGGCGGCAAAAACTATAGTTGCAAATTACGATGACAAAAAAGCGCTGGAGCGTTTCGCAAAAAATGTTGATGTGGTTACATTTGAGTTTGAAAATATCCCATATGAAAGCATAAAAACGCTTGAGAAAACGGTTGTAGTAAGGCCAGGATGGGAGCTATTGCATATTTGTCAGAATAGGTTGCGCGAAAAGGACTTTATAAATGAATTGGGTATAAAAACCGCTCCATACAAAGAAATCACCAGCGCCAAAACGTTAGCACAAGCTTACAAAACTATAGGCCCTAAATGTATCCTGAAAACCGTTGAATTTGGCTATGACGGTAAAGGACAGCACATTATAGATGAGAATTCTCGGCTGGAAAAGCTATGGAATGAAGCCAAAATGGGCACTGGAATTTTGGAGAAAATGGTTGATTTTGACAAGGAAATTTCAGTGATTATCGCCAGAAATGAAGGTGGCGAGGTAATTCCCTACATTCCCGTTGAAAATATTCATAAAAATGGCGTATTAGATATCACACTGGCTCCAGCAGAAATAGACCTTTCTATTGTCGAAAAAGCCTGGGAAATTGCCTATAAAATATCTGAAAAAATTCAGTTAGTAGGGCTGCTGGCAATTGAAATGTTTTTACTAAAAAACGGCGATATATTGGTCAATGAGATGGCTCCGCGGCCACATAACTCCGGACATTGGACCATTGATGCTTGTATTACAAGCCAGTTTGAACAACTAGTAAGAGCCGTTTGCGGACTGCCGCTTGGCAGCACGGATTATTATTCCTATGCTATTATGAAAAATCTGATCGGCAAAGATATCGAAAGCTGGAAGGAATTTATTCACGACTCTGACAGTAAAATCCATATATACGGCAAAAAAGAAGCGCGCGAAGGGCGAAAAATGGGACATATAACCCACCTTGTCGTTCCTCCCGATGAAATTATTGAGCCTTAGGGGCTATTTGTAAGCATTCTCATTTAGATGTTCCGATAATTTTTTAGCCGACTTATAACGCGCGGAATATCTGATCGATCGCCCCTCCCTATTCGACCTTATCAACCCGGCATTAACCATATGCGATAAATGGAAGGATAATGTCGCCGTCGGAACATTTAATATCTGGGCAATCATTCCCGCAGAAACCCCATCCTCATCTTCTTGTATCAGCAATCTAAAAATTTCTAACCTGGTTTCTTGCGCTAATGCTAAAAGCATTTTTAACGCTTTTTTTGACTTCATTTCGATTCTCGTATAACTATAAAAATATAAAATAACAAAACTATTGACATAAGTTTCTAGACAAATTATTAAGCTCAGTCAAGTTCATTATTAATGATGGAGTGCGCGATGACTAAAAAAAATAAATTTACTGTAAACCAAGACTTAAAGCAATTTACAAGATTTAAAAAAGCTAGCTTTGAAGCCTCGGAAAATTTTTTTCCAACCGGCGTAGCCCTACTCTTCCTACTTGCTGTATTTTACGGAGTAAGCATAATCACCGGCGAAATCAGTAATAGCACAATTATTATTATAGCTGGTGTTTTAGGCGGCTATATGGCCTTGAATATCGGCGCAAATGATGTAGCAAATAATGTCGCGCCGGCAGTTGGCTCCAAGGCGTTAACCATGACAGGAGCTCTGATTATTGCTGCAATTTTTGAATCATCCGGCGCGATGATCGCTGGTGGCGACGTGGTTTCCACTATTAAAAAAGGCATAATTGACCCTGAAATGATTTCCAGTTCGGCTGTTTTTATAATGATTATGTTATCAGCTCTTTTTGCTGCAGCTCTATGGCTAAATCTGGCAACTTACCTGGGCGCACCGGTCTCAACAACACATTCGATCGTTGGCGGCGTTATGGGCAGCGGCATTGCAGCAGCAGGCATTGCCATTGTTGATTGGGGAACAATGAGTAAAATCGCGGCCAGCTGGGTAATATCGCCGGTTATGGGAGGGCTGATCGCTGCTATGTTATTTAAATGCATCAAGTTTTGTATTTTACAACGTGACGATAAATTGGCGGCAGCAAAACGCTGGGTACCCATTATGGTCAGTGTTATGGCCTCCATTTTTACTATGTATTTGATGTTAAAAGGCTTTAAAAAGCTATGGAAACCAGACCCTGACACGATCTGGCTTACAGGAGTCATAATTTTTGTAGGATTGCCAATGTTAATCAGGCCTTTCATTGCTAAATATACAAAAAATTTAGAGAACCGCTCTAAGAGTGTTAATAAATTATTTACCCTACCACTAATTATTTCTGCGGCCCTCCTATCCTTTGCTCATGGCGCAAATGACGTAGCAAACGCGGTCGGCCCCTTAGCAGCCATTGTCAGCTCGGCATCAGAAGGAGTGGTCGCAGCAAAAGTTGGAATTCCAATCTGGGTAATGGTTGTAGGCGCTTTTGGCATATCGTTTGGATTGCTGCTTTTTGGCCCGAAAATCATCCGCACAGTTGGCGAAAAAATTACAAAACTAGATCAGGTTAGAGCCTATTGCGTTGCTTTATCAGCCGCAATTACAGTTATTATAGCGTCACAGCTTGGACTTCCTGTGAGTTCGACACATATAGCTGTCGGCGGGATATTTGGAGTTGGGATTTATCGCGAATTTTCTAGCCACTCAAGACGCAAAAAAGCATCAGAAATACCCGCTGAAAAACTGGAAAAAAGGAAGCTGGTAAGACGCTCATATCTGCTTTCAATCGCTGCAGCGTGGGTTATAACAGTCCCTTGCGCTGCATTATTATCCGCTGGAATATATAAAACTATGGAATTCTTTGATGTTATGTCTATGATTGATTAGGGGGTATAAAGATGAAGAAATTATTACCATATAAAGGCATATTTCCACAGGTATGGAAAGATAGTTTTATAGCGCCAAGTGCCGATATTATAGGCGATGTAGAGATTGGCAGTCAGTGCGGTATCTGGTTCAACTGTGTTATACGCGGAGATGTCGCAAAAATTCGTATTGGTGATCGCACTAACATTCAGGATGGAACGGTGATTCACGTCACTCGCGACGGTCACCCAACCATAATCGGTAGTGGTGTAACCATTGGTCATAACGCCCTACTTCATGCTTGTACACTGCAAGATAGCTGTTTCGTCGGTATGGGCGCAATTATCATGGATGACGCCATCGTCGAATCCGGAGCAATGGTCGCGGCGGGCACAATTATAACCCCCGGAAAAATAGTGAAGTCAGGCCAGCTATGGGTAGGAAATCCGGGGAAATATGTCCGGGATTTATCCGAAGAAGAAGTCGCCCATATTAAAGTTTCAGAAGAAAATTACGTTAAACATGTGAAGGAATATTTATCCTAATCAACCTGCTGAATTTTAATGGTATTTTTTAAGAAAACCATGTGAGTTCCGTGCTTTTTCAGATCATATTTAGAGATAATTTTTACCGCTTTGCAAGATATCTTTATACGAGTCAGATTTATCAATAAATCCGCCCTTTTACAATCGGCCTTCAGCACGGAAGGATGCTTCGATATTGCAATGACGTAGCCATTTTTTCGATATATACAGCTAAATTTATCACAAGAAAGACTTGGATCATCGCTATTTTTAAAATATTTAGCCTCAGCTTCTCCAGAATTTTGTAACCATACATCGCGCGTATATCCCCCAGCTCGCTTGGAAGATAGTATTAATCTATCATCAATTCCGCGTACAGCAATCAACTTACCGCTTTCATTAATAAGAATATCAGGCTTGTTAATGCTAGACATTAATAATAATCCAAAAGCAATTGGAATAATTGAATAATATCTAACTTTACTTTTCCATAAACATAGCCATAATCCACCAAATACTATCAATGACAGAGTTGAATTTGGCATTGCATGAACCACACCATGAGAATTAGGCAAACCGGATACAAAATCAGCAGTTTTTAACATTAAGTTAATCGCCCAGGACATTGGGATTAAAGCAATTTTTGTTAATCCAAGAGGCATAAATAGCATTGCTATAACGCCCAAAGGCATAATGACAAAAGATGTGAGCGGAACAGCGACTAGATTCGCCAAGATCCCATAAGATGAATAGTGATTAAAGTGATATATAGCAAAAGGCGCAGTGGCAAGACCAGCTATAAACGACGATAAAATCAGGCTTAAAACATAGACATAAAATTTCTGGAACATGGTGTATTGCGCAAAATCCCGCATCCTGTATTTAGCAAAATCAAAGGCACTAATCAACGCAATTACCGCAGCAAAAGACATCTGAAAGCTAGGAGTAAGAAGGCTTTCCGGCTGAAAAAGTAATATTATAAACGCGGCCAATGCAACCGAACGAAGCGGCCGCCCTGCCCTATCAATCAAAATTGCGACTAAAATCGTCGTAGTCATTATAAATGCACGCGTCGCAGAAATAGAACTACCACTGATTAATAAATAAGAAAAACTGCCTAAAATCGCTGATGCCGCTGCGATTTTTTTAATATTATAATACAAAGCCACGCGCGGAAAAGCAGCCAATAACAATCGCGTCGAAAAGAAAAATATCGCGGCCACAAGAGCCAAATGCATACCTGAAATCGCCAGTAAATGAGCCAATCCGGAGTTCCTGATCGAACCCAGAACCTTATCAGGAATCCCCCCCCGATCACCAACCAACAGCGCCGTTGCAATATGCCCCTCAACACCCTGTAATATAAGTCTTATTTTCACCGCAACTGTCTGTCGTAACTTTGAAATTGCTTGCGTAAAAGTCATGTATTCCGGCCTTTTGACAATCTCAACCGCACTGACAGTGTAACCAACAGCACCGATTTTTTGATAATATGCCGACTGCGCAAAGTTGTAACCACCAGGAATCACAGCCCGTGGCGGCGGCCGCAAAACCGCTAATGTCGAAACCGTATCACCGGCTAAAACGCCCGTATCTTTTGTAGTTATGTTGACACGCACACGCCTTGGCGTTGCATCCTCCGCCATTCTCTCAATCGTAACGTTTTCAAGAATTAACCGCTTCCCCCTTGAGCGCTCCTGAACAATTCTAACCTCCCCAATAACTTTAACCACCCGTGTTTCTTTCTGTAATATAGGGGTTTTTACCAGCAACGTCCGGGCATTTGACACGGCATAACCACTTGCAATAAGCGTCAGCACTAAAAAAAGCCAAGGTAGAACAACACGCCCTTTCGATGCAAAAGACACGAGTGCAAAAATAATAGTTATAACAATGGCATATTCAAGGTATTGAATCTTGTCTATTAAGAAAAATACAGCTATACCAAGGCCAAAAAACACCGGCAGCCAGAGAATCAGCGACTCCTTTTCTTCCTCAAAAAATTTTCTAAAAAAATTATAAACCATAGAGAAACTATAGTTGATTATTATAATATTAAAAGTATAATGTTTTTCAACTTAATGGATAACTTTGGAGGAAATAATGACAAAAGGCTATTTTATAGCAGTTATAACGGTCTTTTTAACGTTATGCTTATCAGCTTTCGCGTCACATGCGCAAGAGAAGAAAAGTTGGGAAATCAGCGCAAAGATAATGAGTGGTATACCGCAGGAAGATAGTACTATCACAACCATAGGTGGTAGCATTGACATGACAGAATCACTCGCCGGAGCAGTTGAAGTCGCCTATTTTTTTACAGACAAAATCGCCATGGAAGCCGGTATTATCACGGGTGAATATGATGTCGGAATCGACGGCAGTACATCAGGTAACTTAAATTTAGGCAGCGTATGGATGACAAATGCGAGCCTAACTGCTCAATACCACTTTCAACCAGAAAAAAAGCTTAGCCCCTATGTTGGCGCAGGCATTAGCTATAATTTTTTCAGTAGAGTAAAAAACGGCTCGGGAGTAACTAATATCAACTATGATAGCGGCATAGGCAGCGTGTTACAAGCTGGCGTTGATATACCGTATAAAAATATTTACTTCAACCTGGAGGCGAAAAAAATCTTTTTCAATACGGACATAACATTCAATAATAATACAAGAAATGCAGATACGGATATTGACCCGCTGATCGTTGGCGGTGGAGTTTCGTATCGTTTTTAGTGAAATTTAGGAATATGACTGGTATATGTAAAATAATTCATTATACTGTCTGTTTATAAAAACCCTAAAAACAGCAGATTATTTTGACTAAAATAATTAAATTTTTTAAAACTATAACAGCAAAAATCATAAGGACCGTCAGGCTATGTATTAACCTCCTGCTTGAGCCTGTGATTGGCTATACGCGCATGGTTTCCGCGACAAAGCTTATATTGTCGGCAATCGCACTTATACTGACACTAGTTTTAATCATTTTGCCCCTAATTAATCCGATGTACGATAATTTTCGCCTCACTTTTTCAAGCATTGAGGGCGGTGAAAAGGCTAAAAACCCAAGAATGATCAACCCGCGATTCCAGGGTATTGACGGTGAAGACCAGACTTATAACATCATAGCTGACGATGCAACGATGAATGAAAACGAGGAACTCACCCTGAATAATTTGAACGCCGATATGTCGCTAAATGACGGCACATGGGTTTCCCTTTTAGCCAATAAAGGAGTTCTTTCAAATAACCATAAAAAGCTATACTTAACAGGCAATGTCGGCCTCTATACCAACAGCCAATATGAATTTATAACGGATGAAATCACCATCAATATGAAAGACAGTTCGGCATACGGCACACATTCCGTCATCGGAAAAGCACCAATAGGAACTATAAAAGCCGATGGATTCAGGCTTTTCGACAAAGGGCAAAGAGTTATCTTTACTGGAAGAGTAAAAGTTGTTATGTACCCTGAATCAAACTTTAAATTCGGCGAGGGCTATGATGATGATGAATAGATTTTCAGTAATAATATTTACTGCAATATCAGTATGTTGCAATTACTCCTATGCCGAAAACAAGCAAGAGCAGCCCCACAATAGCAGTGAACCAGTTGAAATTACAGCAGAAAAATTTGAAATTTTGCAAAATGAGCAAAAAGCAATATTTAAGGGGAATGTGCAAGCCCGACAAGGCAAAATTGACATACAATCCGACAAAATGATTGTACATTACGCAACAAAAAAAGACATGGTGGGCCAAACAAAAAGCTCTGTATCTAAAGTCGAAACCTTCGGGAATGTTTTTTTATCAACACCAAAAGAAACAGCAAAAGGCAACTCTGGATTTTTTGACATACAAAAAAATACCATAACTTTGTTAGGAAAAGTTATGTTAAAAAGTGGAAAAAACCTGGTAAAAGGCGAGAGCCTGGTATATAATTTAACTACGGGAGAAAGTAAAATCATCGGTGCGCAAAAAACCGACAACGACTCCAATAAAAAAACGCGGGCACGTGGCTTATTTATTCCCGGCGCAAAATGATTAGGTAGGTTAAATTGTCAAAAATTTTTAAGAAAACAAGAAAGCTTCTAAAAAATATTTTAAAAAGCGTAAGCTCATCTTCCGTACGCACCAGCGCCGACGCTCTAACGAAGGGAGCTGATGTCAGAAAAGTTGTTGATCCGGCAAAAAGCAAAAAAAATCGAGTATCTTTGGACAAACCAATCGCTGGAAAAAATAAGGCAAAAAAAGACAAAAAAATTATTTCCATAAAAGACGCTAAGGAAAAAAGGCGGAAAAAATCAAAACCAAAATTGGTGCATTCTGACTTCAAGAAAAAAGGACTGCATATAAGCAACCTAGGCAAGTCTTATGGTAATAAACCAGCAGTCAGAGATATAAGTATGTCAATTAATAGAGGCGAAGCCGTTGGGCTTTTAGGACCGAATGGCGCCGGAAAAACCACATCATTTTATATGATAATGGGACTAATTAGTCCAGATTATGGTACCATAACTTTAGACGGCGACGATATAACGCACCTGCCTGTTTATCGCAGGGCGCGCATGGGAATTGGCTACTTGCCACAGGAAGCATCGATTTTTCGTGGTATGAGCGTTGAGGATAACATCTTAGCGGTTCTAGAAATATCTGAACCGCTACCCGAACGCAGAGGGCTGATATTAGATGAGCTTTTGGCTGAATTTTCTATCACACATTTAAGGCGTTCGCCAGCAATTTCCCTATCAGGCGGAGAGCGTCGGCGTGTTGAAATCGCCCGCGCATTGGCCAGTAATCCGTCATTTATCCTTCTGGATGAACCGCTCGCAGGTATTGACCCCGTCGCCGTTGCCGATATAAAAGAACTAATTTCCACCCTGAAAAACCGCGGAATTGGTGTCTTAATCACCGACCATAACGTCCGCGAAGCTCTCGACCTAATTGACCGAGCCTATATCATCCATGACGGAAAAGTCCTGATGGAAGGAACCCCGGAAGAAATCGTCAATAATAAAGAAGTCCGCCGCGTTTATTTGGGCGAGAAGTTTAGCCTTTAATAGCCGATTTGCCACTCCATTATTTTACTCTTGACACGCTCCCGATAAACATTAAATTATTAACGATTTAGTTAACTTCGTTGGAGAAGATTTATGTCCAATACCATTAGAGATTTAATAATTACCGATCTTGCATTTTCAGAAAAAAGACTTTCCGAAGTCTTCGACTGTATGAAAGACGGAGGTTATACAGTCATTGATGAAAACGGTAAAATTTTAGTCGACGGGACAAGTGACAGTATTTTTCGCGTTTACGCACCGGGAGCAACAAAAGAAGAGCAACTGGATTTAATAAAACGGCATATGTTAAGTGGCCTTACCTTGGCAGCAGAAATCGTGTATGAAGACGTGGTGGAAGCGCTTGCGGTGAACGTAGAAGAAGGCAAAACAACCTTGAGCATAACGCGTCTTGGGGCCGGAACCGCCACATGTCAGACCGAACTGGTTGAAAAACTAGGCGGTGTCGTGAAAAATACCCCCGGCGGCAATGCCCGTGTCACCGCGTGTTTTGCATTAAAAATGGGCGGGCATGTAAGCGGCGAGACAAAAAGTGACGATTTATCAGAAATTAATCGCGCAATATTAGATGGTGAACTTAATACTGCGAATGTGGTGACAGAAAAAATTATACATCCTTTCAACTTTCACAGGACAGATCAAATTTAAAGAGGTCAAACTCTGCACTTGCACTAGCGCGATAGTTGCGCTAAAATTATCCTGAAATAACTTGGAGGAGTTTTATGACCAAATTTGATGTAGTAGGAGTTGGCAACGCAATTGTTGATATTTTAGCGAAAGTTGACGATGCTTTTTTGGAAAAACACGAGCTGCCAAAAGGTGGGATGTCGCTGATTGACGAAGGTCAGGCGCAAGCGATTTATGACGATATGCCCCCGGCAATCGAGGCCTCGGGAGGGTCAGCTGCTAATAGCTTAGCTGGTATTGCATCGCTTGGCGGGTCTTGCGCGTTTATCGGCAAGGTCAAAAATGATACGTTAGGAGGGATATTCGCCCATGATTTAAAGGCGATCGGTGTGCATTATGAAACGGCGAAAGCTGAAGACGGGGCTGCTACCGCAAAATGCCTTATATCAGTTACGGAAGATGCGGAACGCACAATGGCGACATATCTTGGTGCAACCCGAGGCATGACCACAAATGATGTAGATGAAGCTTTAATAAAAGACTCTAAGATATTATATTTAGAGGGATATTTATGGGATGAACAGCATGCGAAACACGCGATGAGAAAAGCGGTCGAGATAGCCGGGCAGTATGAACGTAAGGTTTCATTGTCACTTTCCGATTCATTTTGCGTAGACCGACATAGAGCCGAATTCCTCGAATTAATCGAAGAAGGAGTCGATATTTTATTCTGTAATGAAGATGAATTAAAATCGTTATTTGAAACGGATAACCTTGAAGTTGCCATCCAAAAAATCAGCGAAAAATGTGAGATTACTGCCGCAACTCTTGGCTCCAAAGGTTCTATTATTGTGTCGAGTGCTGGCACTATTTCCATCGCAGCCGGGCAAAACTTGAACGTTGTCGACACAACCGGCGCGGGTGATTTATATGCTGCTGGCTTTTTATACAGCTATAGCCAGGGAAAAAGCCTGGCGGAGTGCGGCAAAACAGCCACAATCGCCGCCAGCGAAATCATCCAGCATATGGGCGCCAGACCTGAAGTGAAATTGTCTGACTTATTAGACGCAGCCTAATTTAAACTCTCAATATATCTCATTTTCTCTTTGCAAACCTCATCATTTTATGCATAATGCTGATCAAGAGAGAAATGTTTTTATAAAGAGACTGGAATGCTTAATTTTGCCGTATTATTCGCATTATTATTTGTGACATGGATAATTTTTTCTGGATTTTTCAGTAAGTTATTCATAATACTTGGTATTGTCAGTTGCTTTGCCGCAGCCTTTGTCGGTGTGTTGATGAACTTTGATAAGGGCAGAATATTCGGGCTTTTAGGCATTTTATCCCGCCTTCCGGGTTATTTAAGTTGGCTCATCAAAGAAATTATTATCTCCGGAATTGACGTAACTATTAAAGTCTGGCAGATAGAGCCAGAAATTTCACCAGAAATGGAGTGGATTTCGACCAGTATACAGGATGATTTGGGGCTTACAATCCTCGGAAATTCCATAACCCTCACCCCCGGAACCGTTACAGTTCTGGTGCGCGAAGGCATGTTGCAAGTGCATGGCCTAACCAAAGAATCCGTTGAATCATTGCGCGATGGAAAAATGGCGGCGAAATCAAGCTATGTTGTAAGTGGGGTAAAGTGATGTTAACCGGTGTTTTTATAGCAGTTTTGGTGAGCATGGGTATGGTGATTATACGTTGTCTGCTTGGGCCTACGGTGTTTGATCGTATTTTAGCGGCTAATAGTTTTGGCACCAATATTGTCGTGTTAATAGCACTGATGGGGCATTGGATGCAAACCACATTTTTCCTCGATATAGCCCTTACTTACGCGCTTATTAACTTTATCACCACGATTGCTTTTTTACGTTATTTTAAATATGATGTGACCGGGGAGAATAAATGATGTTTGCAGAAATTATTGAGGTAACTGGCTGGATTTTTATGTTTTTTGGGGCGTTTTTTACCTTTACCGGTGCGCTTGGAATGCTACGAATGCCTGATTTTTACACGAGGATTCATCCTGCCGGCCTAACTGATTCCTTGGGCGTACCACTTATCTTGATAGGGGTGGCGATTCAAAGCGGTTTTGGTTTATATGCGCTGAAGATTTTATTTCTGATATTCTTCTTATTCCTGACTGGCCCGACAACAACTCATGTGATAGCAAAGTCGGCGGCCTTAACCGACCTTAAACCCTATATAAAGAAGAAAAAATGATGGATTTTATTGATATCGCATCTTTATTAAATTTCGTCATGCTATTTTTTCTTGTTTTGACAGCATTGGCAGTAGTTCACGTCAAAAATTTGCTAATAAGCACAATACTTTTAAGTGTTTTTAGTTTGCTTATGGCCGCACAATACTTGGTTTTAGCAGCTCCTGACGTTGCGATAACTGAAGCGGCCGTTGGTGCTGGGATTAGTACTATATTGCTATTAATGACCCTGTTTTATGTCGGTCATGAAGAGAAAAAAACAGCGGGAAACTTATTTGTACCGATTTTAATTTTTACAATTGTTGGTTCCGCTTTAATTTTTGTTACTTTTTACATGCCTGAATTTGGCGCAGAATTTTCTCCGGCACAAATGCATGTTGCCCCGTATTATATAACAAATTCGCCGGAACAAATTGGCATTCCAAACGTTGTAACATCGATTTTGGCGAGCTATCGGGGTTTTGATACTATGGGCGAAACTGTTGTGATTTTGACCGCGGCCATTGCTGTTATGCTGCTTTTGGGGCGTTTTGATAAGAAGGATGAATCATGAATGAACATATCATAGTCAGGACGATTATCAGGGTTTTAGTCCCGTTCATTTTAATGTTCGGATTTTATATACAATTTCACGGGGAATACAGCCCTGGTGGTGGTTTTCAGGCTGGTGTAATCTGGGCGGCGGCGTTTATAGTGTATAGTTTAATTCACGGTTTAGAGGATTGCATGAGTATAATTCCCTTCGGATTAGTTAGGTTTTTAGCATCTTTTGGCGTTTTATTATATGCATTTGTGGGTATTGTCGCCATGCTAAAAGGCGGCGAGTTTTTGAATTATTCGGTTTTGACTAAAGACGCTGTGCATGGCCAACAATTAGGTATAATGATAATTGAATTAGGTGTTGGAATCACTGTGTTTTCAGTGGTTATGATCATTTTTTATATATTTGGCATGAGGGCAAGCAGCTGATGTTGGACAGTTATAATTATTGGATTAGTATCGTTTTAATGATGATTGGTTTTTTTGGTGTCATCGCTAGTGGTAATCTGGTCAAAAAAATGATGGGGCTGGCTATTTTTCAGGTTTCCGTCCTCCTGTTTTATGTTTCTGTTGGCAATGTAAAAAATGGTGCAGTGCCGATTCTAATTGATGGAATTGATAAATACAGCAATCCGATTCCGCATGTTTTAATGCTCACTGCTATTGTTGTTGGCGTTGCCGTTATGGCCGTTGGTTTGGCAATTATTGTCCGTATAAAAGAAGAGTATGGCACAATCGAAGAAGATGAAATCTTAGGGCTTGACTCCGAATCAAACAAGAAGGAACAGGAATGATTTTAAGTAATTTGCCGGTTTTACAGGTGATTATACCGCTTTTGGCGGCGCCGATTTGCGCGCTTTTTCCTGCGAATCGCATCGCCCCTATTTTTACTGCTATAATTACTTTTATTACCTTAGTAATAGCTTTAACTCTCGCCTCTAACACCCTGGAAACCGGTTCAATTTCTTATCCAATGGGAGGGTGGAAGCCGCCTTTTGGTATTGAATATAATGTTGATTTACTGTCCTCATTTATCTTGGTTTTGGTATCTGCCGTTGGTTTTTTCTCGTCCATATATGCCTTTAAATCAGTTGATGCAGAAATCCCCCGTTCGAAACAACCACTGTTTTACTCAATGTTTTTACTATGTTTTGCCGGCCTTTTAGGTATTACAATTACCAATGATGCGTTTAATATTTATGTTTTTCTGGAGATTTCGTCACTTGCAACATATGCATTGATCGCCATGGGGAAGGATCGGCGGGCGTTGCTTGCCTCCCTGGAATACCTTATTTTAGGGACAATAGGCGCGACGTTTATTCTGATTGCCGTTGGCTTTTTATATATGATGACCGGATCGTTAAATATAAGCGACATTGCCTTGCGTATGCCATCCTTATCTGATTCTATCCCGGTTAAGGCTGCTTTAGCGTTTTTTACCATTGGTTTGGCCCTGAAAATAGCCATTTTTCCGTTGCATTTATGGTTGACGAACTCCTATACAAATGCGCCCTCTTTTGTATCTACATTTCTCTCTGCAACCGCGACAAAAGTTGGGATTTATGTCCTGATCAGAGTTTTATTTTCATTATTTGGCTATGAATTTTCCTTTAAAAATTTAGGGCTTGATAAGATTGTCATAGTTTTAGGAGTTTTTGCAATTATTATTGGTGCGATAGCGGCTGTTTTCCAGAATAATTTGAAGCGTTTGCTGGCTTATTCGTCAGTTTCGCAAGTTGGCTACATAATATTAGGCATAGGAATCGCCAGTCAGACAGGACTTACCGCAAGTTTAATCCATGTTTACGGCCATGCTTTGGCCAAAGCTGCTTTGTTTATGGCTGCTGGATGCATAATGCTACAAATGGGCGGGGTTCGGCTCAATAAATTGCAAGGAGTAGCCAGAAAAATGCCTATAACTATGGCATTATTTGTAATTTCTGGGCTGAGCCTGATTGGTGTTCCCGGCACCGCTGGTTTTATCAGTAAATGGTATTTGCTACAAGCTGCCTTCGAGCAACAAATGTGGTTTATTTTCGCTGTTATTATTTTTGGCTCCCTTTTGGCCGTTATCTATATCTGGAAAATCGTTGAAATAGCCTATTTTTCAAAGAATCTAACCGATACTAGAAATGTTACTGAAGCACCATTATTAATGCTCTTACCGATGGCGTTTTTGGTTTTATTGACTATTATATTTGGATTTTATACGCAGCCAATAGTCGGTTTTGCAAGTAATACCGCAGAATATTTATTTAATTTGAGTAATTAATGTTATGCTAGAAACACAGACATACCTGATATTATCTCTAATCTTGCCACTAATTGCAGCGGGCAGCTCTGCGTTCATCCGTATACCAAATATCAGAGAAGCGGTATCTATATTCATCGCTTTATGTTCCTTTGTTAATGTATTGTTTATATTGAATATATTCCTATCAGGACAAGAAGTTTCTGCCCAATTAATTGAAGTGATCCCAGGAATAAATATCGCTTTTTCAGTTGAACCTTTAGGTATGATATTCGCTCTAATCATCTCATTTTTATGGATAATTAGCATTATATACTCAATCGGTTACATGCGCGGTAATAATGAAGCCAGCCAAAGCCGTTTCTATGCATTTTTTGCCATTGCCATCTCTTCATCTTTAGGAATAGCTTTCTCATCCAACCTATTCACATTATTCGTTTTTTATGAGATCTTAACTTTATGTACATACCCATTAGTAACACATTCCAGAACTGAGGAGGCAAAGAAATCCGGCCGGATATATCTAGGGATTTTGATGGGAACTTCAGTATTTTTATTACTCCCGGCCATCATATACACTTGGAATGTAACGGGTAGTTTGGAATTTACTCCCGGCGGCATCCTTCAAGGGAAAATCAGTCCCGTTGCAACTTCGATTTTACTCGCCTTATACATGTATGGAATTGGAAAAGCAGCACTTATGCCATTTCATAAATGGCTACCAGCTGCTATGGTTGCACCGACTCCAGTTAGCGCCCTACTACATGCAGTTGCAGTCGTAAAAGCCGGCGTATTCAGCGTTGTAAAAATCATCATGTAGATTGTCGGAGTTGACAACCTAAGCGTGCTTGCACAAAATAATATCTGGCATGGCGGTTGGCTCATTTATGCCGCATCATTCACTATTATTACCGCCTCCATTGTCGCTTTAAAATCAGATAATCTCAAAAAACGACTCGCATATTCGACCGTTAGCCAATTGTCATACGTAATTTTAGCAGCGGCTATTTTCGCCCCAAAAGCTATTGCGGCTGCGGCTTTCCACATTGCCGCCCATGCATTTGGTAAAATCACCTTATTCTTCGCCGCCGGCTCAATTTACACCGCCGCCCATAAGAAAAATATCAGCCAGCTCGCCGGAATAGGCAAGAGAATGCCATGGACGATGGGAGCTTTCGCCATTGCATCTATATCCATGATAGGTTTGCCGCCCGCAGCTGGTTTTATTAGTAAATGGTACATGATCGACGGTGCATTATCGCAAGAACTATACATCGTAATAGCCGTTCTAATCGTCAGCACCCTACTAAATGCCGCCTATTTCCTGCCGATTATTTACAAAGCATTTTTCGAAGATGAAAAAATCTCAACCGGCATTACCATACAACACCAACACGGCGAAGCGCCCTGGCCCATTGTGATTTCGCTAGTAATAACGGCACTAGCAACGCTTGTATTATTTTTCTACCCTGGAGTATTTTTAGAATTGGCAGAAATGTTGGAGTAATTATGTTTAAAAACAGACAAAAAACTATTGCATGGGCAATTTTCACGGTAATTTTATTGGTGACTTTATCACTTGAAGGTTTAATGCACCCCCACGTTGTATTCGGCCCGGAAGATACCCTATTCTTCAATGCCATATTCGGATTTTTGTCCTGTGTGGCTATCGTTATTTTCTCAAAATTTTTAGGCATATTTTTAAAGCGCAAAGAATCTTATTATAAAGAGGGCGGCAATGACTGACCTACCTATCCCTCCGGCGATTATCATGATATTAGGTGCGGGTTTATTGCCTTTTATCCATAAATACGCGCGCTATTTTGTCGTATTAGTGACGCCAATATTGGCCTGCGCACAAGTTTGGAATATCCCGGTCGGCGAGAATTTACTTAGCTTGAACATCGCCAATTTTGAATTGTCGCTGCTTTATGGCCATGCATACTCAAAAATTTTCGGTACAATTTTTACCATAGCAGCTTTTGGGGCGGCATTATTTGGCCTTACTCAAAGCAAATTATCCGAGACGGTTTCTGCTTTTATTTACGCCGGAAGTGCATTGGGAGTGGTCTATTCAGGCGATTTAATCAGCCTGTTTTTATATTGGGAGTTGATGGCTATCAGCTCGACTTTAGTGATTTTTGCCTCTGACAGGAAGAAATCCAAGAACGCCGCCATGCGTTATGCGTTAATGCATTTTCTCGGTGGAGTCGTATTATTAACGGGAATTATCGCATATATTTCCCTAACTGGAAGTAGCGATATTGTTGCATTTAATGCCCCAACTTCAATTCTAATCCCTGAATTTTGGGCGCTTGATATGAATGCCATCGTCATGTGGCTCATATTAATCGGGGTTTTGGTCAATGCCGCAGTGCCGCCTTTTTCGGCCTGGCTGCCGGATTCCTACCCGGAAGGCTCAGCTTTTGGCTCGGTTTATTTATCGGCTTTCACTACGAAAACCGCGGTTTTTGTCCTGCTCACACTGTTCCCCGGCACGGAAATTCTTATCTATATCGGTATGTTCATGATATTTTACGGAATTATCTGGGCGATTTTAGAAAATGACATGCGCCGAATTTTGTCATACAGTATAATTAATCAAGTCGGATTTATGGTCGTGGGTATTGGTATTGGCACCGAAATGTCGCTAAATGGTGCCGCCGCCCACGCATTTGCTCATATAATCTACAAAGCGCTCCTTTTCATGTCCGCCGGATCGGTTTTATACATGACCGGCAAGAGCAAATGCTCGGAACTGGGCGGATTATACCGCACTATGCATGTCACCGCTGCCTGCGGAATCGTTGGCGCACTGGCCATTTCCGCCTTCCCACTCACCTCTGGTTTCGTTAGCAAATCGATGATATCCTCTGCTGCGATCCATGAGGGCATGGAATATGTCTGGTATGGCCTGCTTGCCGCATCAGCCGGGGTTTTCCTGCATGCAGGGATTAAATTCCCATGGTTTGTATTTTTTCAGAAAGATTCGGGAATGCGCCCAAAAGACCCACCGCTTAACATGCAACTCGCCATGGGCATTTTCGCCGCGCTCTGTATAATCCCAGCAATTCCGGGCTGGGCTGAGTTAACACTTTACAAAATGTTGCCGACGCCGACAGACTATAAATCCTATACAACCGAACATGTTGTATCACAATTGCAGCTATTATTATTCTCTGGCCTGGCATTTTTTGTATTATTACCACTGCTTAAGAGAACCCCGACCATCACGCTCGACTTTGACTGGATATACAGGGGTTTTGGCCGCTATATAGTGCTGGGAGTTGCGCTTATGTCAAAGCTACCGATTCGTATAGGCCGCATTTTATTCAAAAAAATGCTGAAGAAAAGTTTGCATATGATCTCCCATATCCACAGTCCAGACGGGGTTATAGCCCGAGCCTGGCCAATCGGCACTACAGTTCTTTGGTCTGTCGCGTTTTTGGGGCTTTATCTGGTGATTTATTATTTTTAGGTTCCGCTATGCCTAATCTATAATACAAAAAAAGCCCCCTATCGCTAGGAGGCTTTTTTATTGTAACATGACTATTTCTTAGGCTTTCCTTTTACCACCCTTGTTCCTGCAACAAGGTCGTGCAAAGCTGTTTTTTCCTTTGTGAATCCGGCCATGATGAATCCTATCATCAAAGTTAGCGTAGAAAGACAGGTTGCGAAATACCTACCCAATGCACGTAGGAACGTAACTCGTCCACCATCTTTTTTCCTTACATAAAGCCCTAAGATGCGTTTTCCGACAGTTCCCTGCATAGCAGACCCAGTTGTGATCGTATAATAAAGGATTATAACCAGCAAGCCAAAGCCACTGAAATTCTGACTGGCCATGCCATTCACATACGACGCTTCAACCATCTGGATTCCTGTCGCCACTTGTATACCAAAGCATACCCCACTTATTAACAAGCCATCTATGATTAGTGCAATAAATCTTATCCAGAATCCTGCAAATTTTTCACTACCAGCTCCCGAAATCGATGCCGCAATTGCTGCCGCATCTGGTGCCGCATCTGGAGTTGCAGAGCTGGTATCTACCGCTGCTTGTGTTGCAACTACTGGAGCCACTTCTGGTGTTGGTTGCGCTGGAGCAGCTTCCGCAGCTGGTTCTTCTGGCTTAGGCTCTTGCGCTGGAGCAGCTTCTGCCGCTGGCTCTTCTGGCTTAGGTTCTTGCGCTGGAGCAGCTTCCGCCGCTGGTTCTTCAGGCTTAGGCTCTTGCGCTGGAGCAGCTTCCGCCGCTGGCTCTTCAGCCTTAGGCTCTTGCGTCGGAACAGCTTCTGCCGCTGGCTCTTCAGCCTTAGGCTCTTGCGCCGGAACAGCTTCTGCCACTGGTTCTTCAGGCTTAGGCTCTTGCGCTGGAGCAGCTTCCGCAGCTGGAACCGTATCTTGATTTTCATTAGTCGTTGGCGCAGAATTTTCCTGTTCTTCGGATCCTGTTGGAACCGCTTTTTCTTCTGACATACCTTGTCTCCCTCATGTTTAGCGTTATATGTATCAAGGTAAGGATATCACATAAAAGATACCATTGCAAACATAAGTTTAAAAAACATTACAAATTGTAATTATTAGTTATAGGATAACGACGATCCTTGCCGAATGCCAGGCGGGTTATTTTTACACCAGGGGCAGCCTGCCGACGTTTATATTCAGCTATCCGCACCAATTTCGCTATTTTTTCAACCACCGCTCGCTCATAACCCGCCCCGACTATCTCATCAGTTGACGCACGCAGCTCAATTAATTTATGCAGGATTTTGTCCAGAATATCATATGCAGGCAGGTTATCCTGGTCAGTTTGCCCTTCTCGCAGCTCGGCCGTCGGCGGTTTTTTAATTATATTTTTCGGAATGACTTTGCCCTGCTTATTACGCCATTTTGCCAGCTCAAATACTTGCATTTTATATATATCTTTCAATGCGTTAAAGCCACCACACATATCGCCATATAACGTCGCATAGCCAACCGCCATTTCTGATTTATTTCCCGTCGTCAGCACCATATAACCAAATTTATTGCTCAATGCCATTAATATATCGCCACGAATTCGCGACTGAATATTCTCTTCCGTGGCATCCTTTCCCATTCCTGCAAAAGACGTCGCCAGAGTTTTATCGAAGCTTTTTACGATCTCTTTTATAGCTATTTCATCGAGCCTAACACCGAGTAAATCCGCACATTTTTTGGCATCAGTCAGGCTTTCTTCGGACGTATATTTCGACGGCATCATCACCAAATTCACGTTTTCCTTGCCCAGCGCATCGACCGCAATCACCGCCGTCAAGGCCGAATCAATCCCACCCGACATACCAATAACCACGCCCGAAAAATTATTTTTCGTTACATAATCCTTCAAGCCAAGCCGTAAAGCCGCATAAATATCTTCCGTCGCCTTCGCATCCTTACATAATTTTTCCTTGTGGCATTTAAGTCCTTTGTCAGTATTTTCCCAACTGGTCACCAATAAATTTTCTTGCCATTTAGGCTGATTTACCACCAAGTTTCCCTTACCAGACAGCACGAAAGAACCACCGTCAAACACCAATTCATCCTGCCCGCCAACCTGATTGACGTATATTAGTGGTAATTTTGTCGCCCTGCAATTTTCAATAGCCACCTCCATCTTAGTATCATGTTTATTACTTTCAAAAGGTGATGCATTAAGTGAAATTAGCAAGTCAGCCCCTTGATTTTTAAGGGTTTTACACGAAGAAAGATCCCACATATCCTCACAGATCATAACGCCCAGAGATAGCCCCCTAAACTCAATCGGACTTAATTCTGGAGCCTGCGTAAACACCCGTTTTTCATCGAAAACGCCATAATTAGGCAGATTATATTTGCATATGATATGTGATATTTCGCCATGATCGAGCAGAACCGCAGCATTATACAAATGCTCGCCGCCCTCGCGCCACAGCCCACCGACTAAAATCGCCGTCCCATTTACCGTCGCGCCAGCCAGGCGCCGCACAATATCCATAGCATCATCTTGAAATGACCTGCGCAGAACCAAGTCTTCCGGCGGATAGCCAGTTATCGCCATTTCCGAGAAAATTACTAAATCCGCACCGTTATTATTAGCATTCTTATGCGCAGCAACGATTTTTTCACGATTACCCTCGAGGTCGCCGACAGTGAAATTTATCTGCGCTAATGCAATTTTTATATTTTTCATGATCTATTTTTAATGCAAGCAACGCTATGCGTCAATGCAATAATGCCAATGGAATGCATTCGCAGAAGAATAAAACCTCTTACTTAGCCGCTGGATTCGGCATTTTTTTCTCTTTGAACAACACATGCATACCAGTTTTCGGCTTATTAGAGCCACCATTACTGCTATCACCCTCACCATTATCTGCCTTATTACCATCGGCATCAGACACAGCTTTCGGGTCAAACTTCCTGAAAGCAAGCTTTTCCGGCTGTTGTTTTGGGTTTCTTTTCTTCACGAAATAAGTCCCGGTAAGCTTGCCTTTTGCATTAAGCCCGGTACTAGTCAATTTAACCAATATTGTATTTTTTTTAGCCATTTCTTTATTCCTGGAAATTCAATGAGGCATAAATATAGCGCGAAAACCAACATTGTCAAGAGGTGATCTTATTTTTTACGAGGTCGTACTGCTCTTGCACTTTTGAACTCTTGTTCTTTTGCGCTACGTAGTGTATAAAGCTAGTGACCAGCAACTAATAACAGCAACTAAAATGACCGTAATAACTCGCTTTGCCCCCTCTCCTACCGGACTTTTGCATATCGGAAACGTGCGAACTGCGCTGATTTGCTATTTGATTGCCAGGAAAAACGGCGGTAAATTTATGCTGCGCCTGGATGACACAGATACGGAGCGCTCCAAGGAGGAATATGCCGAAATTATCAAAGAAAACCTGACTTGGTTGGGGCTTGAGTGGGATATAATCGCCCGCCAGTCCGAACGTTTAGAGCGCTACGAAGAAGTTAAACAAAAACTGATTGCCGATGGCCGGATGTATCCATGTTATGAGTCGGCTGAAGATCTGGATATGAAACGTAAAGTCCTTATTGGGCGGGGATTACCGCCGATTTATGACCGGGCTGCACTGGATTTAAGCGACGATGTAAAACAGAAATTAGAGGCTGATGGGACCACTCCGCATTGGCGTTTTAAACTCGATGAAACATCGACAATCCAGTGGAATGACCTGATAAAAGGCCCTACCCGTTTTGAGGCAAAAAACCTCAGTGATCCAGTGTTAATCCGAGCAAATGGCGCACCGACATACATGCTTCCGTCAACGATTGATGACATTGATTTCGACATATCCCATGTCGTGCGCGGCGAAGATCACGTAAGCAATACCGCGATTCAAATCCAGATTTTTGAAGCAATTGGCGGCAAAGTGCCGGAATTTGCACACCACTCCTTAATGAAAAGTAAAGGAGGGAAAATCTCTAAACGCGAGGGTGGGTTTGACGTTGGAGCGATTCGTGACAATGGAATCGAGGCAATGGCGATTAACAGTTTTTTAGCACGCCTGGGTACATCCGACCCGATTGAGCCACGCTTGAACCTTGATGAAATCGTTGATAATTTTGACTTATCCCGCTTCACAAAAGGATCTGCGATCTACGATTTTATCGAATTAGAGCGCATGAACCCGAAGATTTTGCATATTTTTTCTTATACTGATGTAAAAAATCGTGAGGAAATGCAAGATATTGATGAGGAATTTTTTAATTCCGTACAACCTAATCTGACTCATTTAAGTGAAATTCAGGAGTGGCACCAGATCTGCAAAGACGAGCTTGCACCAGTGATTGACGATGCTGATTTTACTGCAAGCGCCAGCAAATTACTACCTGAGGGTGAGTGGGATGAGAACACCTGGGGCGAGTGGATTAATAAAGTCAAAGAAGCCACCGGCAAGAAGGGCAAGGAGCTATTTATGCCTATACGTAAAGCTTTAACTGCGCGCGATAACGGCCCGGAATTAAAGCATATTCTGCCGCTAATCGGCAGCGCAAAGACTACAGCCAGATTAAACGGGCAAAAAGCCTAGCCTATTCTTTTGCCAAATCACGCATGGATTTTCTGATTTTATACCGCGCCGGAACTTGATAGCATTTATGAATATATGAGTCTAAGTATTTGTTTTTTATTTTATTTTTAATGTATTCAGTTATATCGCTATCTATTTTTGCTTCGAGACGCTTCATTTTAGGCGCGGCTCGTTTATCCCCACCTAAATCCGCTATAACATATAGCACATAGGCAAGTTGCGGTGCTAGCAACGGTTTTATTTCCTTCTCTTCAGGCGCTAATATTTTTTGATATTCATACGACACAATGACGCCAGTCATAACTGATTCCGCCACTTTAAAAGCATCCGGTTCATTCCTAATGTAGCACCTGTTAACTGCCGTGTAAGACCTTGTTTTTCTTTCTTTTATTTCGGAATATTTTGCCACGACATAAGCCGCAGTTGACGTCACAACACTACTGCAGCCGGACATAATAACCAATAATATAATGCATAAAAAAATTCTCATACGTTTATTATATACTAGTTTTATTAAACTATTGTTAAGGAATGCTATTTTTCAGGAGATCGGCCGCTATCACCAACTGGACTTACATGAAAACGCGACGAATTCCGCCCCGAAGATAATGGGCTGCTTTCAAACCTTTCCGAATGCTTCCTTCTTCCACTTTTACGCCCGGCCAATCCTTCTTCTGGCGATGGCGATCTCGATTCGCTGCTTGCCTCTACCTTAACTGCATCGTTAAATGCCACCTCTTTGCCTTCCAATAACACACGCCAATTCCTACCATCACGATCAGAGAATATAGGCAATATTTTGCCATTTTCTAATACTAACTCAACTTCAGTTCCAACAGACACACTTCCATTTTTACTATGCTTACCCACATCAACCTCTTAATATTTTAATAAAAACACGATGTTAGTAGCATAAAATTTACAGACAAGCAAGCGATTTATT
>JAJRPW010000156.1 GCA_024280585.1 Alphaproteobacteria bacterium | reverse complement strand
GAAATCAAGGTCAGTGCACTTGAAAATGAACTGGGCACGACCTATAGCTGCGATACTATAAAAGCATTAAAACAGCAATTCTCCGATTATAATTTTGTGTGGCTGATGGGCGCGGATAACCTCGTGCAATTTGATAAATGGAAGAGCTGGGAAGATATAGCCCACATGCTGCCACTCGCGATTTTCGATCGGGATGGCTACAAGAAAAAGGCTTTAAGCTGCTGTTTTGCAAAAAAATTTATTGACTCAAAAGTGGAATTCGCAAGTGATTTAATGTCAGGCAAACTCCCGTCATGGCACTTTATAGACATAAAAAAGCACCCCGCATCTTCTAGTGAAATCAGGGACAACAACCTTTAAAAAAATCTCTGGAAATAAAGCAAAAAATAGAGTACAATCCCGATATAAGTATTTGTATAATTTTAATTTTTGGGAAGGTATATTATAATCGAACAACATTTTGACAGGGTAATATCGGACTTAAAAGAGCTTATCCAATCTTCGTTAGAGGACGGAAAAGCCAAGGATGTAGTCACAATTGACCTACATGGCAAGACTGATATGGCCGATTATATGATTATAGCCTCTGGCGATTCTAGTAGACATACAAGTTCTCTGGCTGAAAAACTCGTTAAAAACATTAGATCTTTGGAACCTTACAAAATTTCTATTGAAGGCTCTGCAAAAGGCGAGTGGGTTTTGGTTGATACAGGCGATGTGATCGTTCACATCTTTAAACCTGAGATCAGAGATTTGTATAAGCTGGAAAAAATGTGGGATGCACCGCTTGTTGAAGAAGCGACGGTTTAGGCTCGCTTATTGACAAAGCCTATAGTATTTCACGAGGCAAAGTTTTTAACTGCAACGCGTGCAGCTCCCCTCCCATTTTGCCTTTTAAAGCTGCATAGACCATTTTATGCTGTGCTATCCGAGTTTTTCCTGCAAATTCTTTGGAAATAACCTCTAAAGACCAATGATCGTTATCACCCGCCAGATCAACAATTTTTACTTCTGCATCCGCGAACGCTTCTTTTATCATTTTTTCTAGAATATTAGCTTCTAATGGCATAGAGTACCTATTGTTATTGAGTTTTACCTATACAAAAAAGTGCAAGTTATTAGTGCTAGTGCAAGTAAAAAAAAATTGTAGCTAGTTGTCACATCTTAAAGAGGTTGCTCACAAAAAATTCTACCTTACTTGCACTATAAACTTGCACTTGCACTGAAATTAACTACGTTATCCATAGGGTAAAAATTTTTAACCCGCATTATAATAGGACACGGACGGTAAAGCAATGGATTTCAATAAAGCTAAAAGATTAGTGATAAAAATCGGCTCCTCTTTGATCGTAGATCAGGAAAAAGGGACGTTAAAAGAAGGCTGGTTAAAAAGCCTTGCTGACGACATCGTATACCTAAAAAAGAAGGGAAAAGAGGTGGTTATCGTAACTTCTGGTTCTGTTGCGCTTGGCCGCAAAAATATTAAATCCAAAAAAAAAGAGTTGAAATTGGAGGAAAAGCAGGCAGCCGCGGCTTGCGGACAAACTGAATTAGTCAGGTATTATCAGAAATTTCTTAATAATCACAACACTTACGCTGCACAAATATTACTAACCGTTTTTGATACGGAAAACCGTCGGAATTATCTTAATGCACAAAATACCATAGAAACTTTGCTGGAAAATGGCATTGTTCCTATAATAAATGAGAATGATACCGTCGCTACGCAGGAACTGCGATTCGGTGATAATGACCGCCTGGCCGCACGCGTTTCCCAGATGATCAGCGCCGATTTATTGATATTATTATCCGATGTAGACGGGCTATACACCTCAAATCCAAAGCTGGACAGCCTGGCTATGCACATCGATAAAGTCGAAGGAATTAGCGATGATGTCGAGCATATGGCTGGCGAAGCTCTATCAACGGGTGTTGGCTCCGGCGGAATGGTAACAAAAATCGAAGCTGCAAAAATAGCAACATTGGGCGGCTGCCATATGATTTTGGCGTCAGGCAAAGAGCATAATCCAATTAAAAAACTGGAGCAAGGAGCAAAACATACATTATTTTTATCCAGCGAAACCCCGCATAATGCCCGTAAACGCTGGATTTCCAGCAGTTTAAAAATTTCCGGTGAAATAATCGTTGATGACGGGGCTATAAGAGCGTTAAAAAATGGTAAAAGCCTATTGCCAGCAGGGGTTATAGACGTAAAAGGCAAGTTTGAACGTGGTGATACGGTTGCAATAAAAGATTGCCGCTTAAAAGAAATCGGATCCGGCTTAATTGCCTATTCCTCCGAGGATGCCAAACTTATTATGGGGCACCAAAGCCAGGAAATTGAACATATTACTGGCTTTTCTGGACGAAATGAGTTAATACATAGTAACGATTTAGTAATTATCTAGGTAAAAAATGAAAGCAATAATAAATGAGAATGATATGCGCGAGCAAATGCTGGATATTGGGAAAAAAGCAAAGGAATCTGCATTAATTTTAAGCAATGCTACGACTAATGCTAAGAATAAAGCCATTCTTGAATCAGCAAAACAGATAAGATTACAAAAAGATAACATCACCACTCAAAACGCTAAAGATATGGCGCTGGCAGCTGAAAAAGGGCTGGATAAAGCTATGCTGGATCGGCTTGAATTAAATGATGCCAGGATCGAATCCATGGCAAAAGGGCTGGAGAATATAGCCAGGCTCGACGATCCGGTCGGACGCGAATTATCCAATTGGGAGCGTCCGAGTGGCCTTAAAATCGCCAAGATTGCTGTGCCGCTCGGTGTTATCGGTATAATTTATGAATCACGCCCAAATGTGACGGCTGATGCTGGTGCATTATGCTTAAAATCTGGAAATGCGGCGATTTTACGCGGCGGATCCGAGAGTTTCAACTCCTCGAAGGCCATTATAGACTGTCTGCATGCGGGGCTGAAATCTGCCGGATTGCCAACAGATTGTATCCAGTCAATTCCGACAAAAGACCGTGAGGCAGTAGGCATTATGCTTACTATGCCTGAATATATTGACGTAATAATTCCTCGTGGCGGCAAAGGCTTATGCAAACGCGTGCAGGATGAAAGCAAAGTCCCGACATTGTTACATTTGGACGGAAACTGCCACACCTATATCCACGAAGATGCTAACGCGAAAATGGCTGTGAGCGTTATATATAACGCCAAATTACGCCGTACAGGAATTTGTGGCGCTACTGAATCTATTGTAATTGACAAGAATGTTGTGGATCGAATTTTGCCGAAAATTGTTGATTCTCTATCAGCCAAAAACTGTGAAATACGAGGCGACAAGGCCGCACAAAATGCAGATAATCGCATTGTAGCAGCATCCGAGGATGACTGGTCAACTGAATATTTAGACAGTATTATATCCGTAAAAACAGTTGATAACATCGAGGAAGCCATCCCTTTTATCAATAAATACAGTTCACATCATACAGATGCAATTATAACGGCGAATGAAGATGCTGCCGGAAAATATTTAAAAATGATAGACAGCGCGATCGTTATGCATAATACTTCCACTCAATTTGCAGATGGTGGCGAATTTGGCATGGGTGCGGAAATCGGCATTTCCACCGGTAAATTGCATGCGCGCGGACCTGTTGGAGTTGAGCAGCTTACCACCTTCAAATATACAGTAAAAAGTGATGGCATTACAAGACCTTAGGGCATTATGGATTTAGAAACGTTACGATCGGAATATAAGGATGCCATATTGGAGCTTGGCATAAAGCGCGGAGCAAGTGATTTTCGGGTATTTGGCTCTGTAGCACGTGGAGATGCCGACGAAACAAGTGACTTGGATCTGCTGATAAAGCTGAAAAAAGGCAAGAGTTTATTTGATCTTGTCGGCCTTCGGGCTGATATATCTGATCTTGTGGGCTGTAGAGTCGATCTTGTGATGGAAAATGCGGTACATTGGTATCTTAAAGATCGAATATTTGCTGAGGCAGTTGAATTATGAAGGATGAAAACAAGGACAACTTAGTATATTTAATCCATATTATTGAGACGATAAAGAAGATAGAAAATTTTACAAATGATGGCTCAAGGGATGATAAAACACTTCACGCTGTTATTAGTTGCTTGGAAATTATTGGTGAAGCTGTTAATAATATAGCAATAGATTTTCGAAACAAATACGACCACATTCCGTGGAGGGAGGCTATAGATACCCGAAATGTCTTGATACATGATTATTTTGACGTGATTCCTGACATAATCTGGTCTATAGTAGAAGAAAATCTGCCACAACTGAAAAAAGATATCACGGAAATAATATTTAAACAAAACAGGAACTTACTATGATTTTACAAAAAATTATTACATTTATTTCTCTAATTTTGCTAGTGAATGTTGCTTTTGCACAGCAGTCGAAAATCCCTGACCCAGCCGAAGGAATAACGAAAGAGGACGTGCTAAAAATATCCGATGACGACTTTGTTGTCGGCGATAAGGACGCTCCAGTTACTATTATTGAGTATGCGTCTTTAACTTGTTCGCATTGTGCGTCATTTCATAATAATACTTATGCCGATCTGAAGGAAAAATATATTGATACGGGCAAAGTTCGCTTTGTTTTCCGCAATTTTCCACTTGATGAAGCGGCCTTGCGCGCTGGTATGATTGCGTCATGTGCCGGCAATGAGCGCTTTGAAAAACTCCTGAAAGTCATGTTTAGCACCCAAAGCAACTGGGCAACCAAGAAAAATTACCTGGAAATCCTGTCAAATATCGCGAAATTAGGCGGTATGAGGGGCGAAGAAATTGAGGCTTGCTTGGCCGATGAAGACCTTAAAACCACTATAATGACGGGGAAATATCTTGCAGCGATCAGAGCCGAGGTACGATCAACTCCAACATTTTTTGTAAATAACAAATTACATAAAGGTGCCAGAAACCTGGAATATTTTTCCAAAGCCATCGACCCTTTATTGGGTGAAAAATCATCCGCATCTGAAGAAAATAAGGGTGGGCAATAGACGTGAATATACTTGTAATCGGTTCGGGCGGGCGTGAGCATGCTATAATATGGGCGCTTAAAAAATCGGCAAAATGCGGCAAGATATTCGCAAGTCCGGGCAATGGCGGCACTGGCGATCTAGCCGAAAACGTCCTTATTCCGATAAACAATCCTGAAGAAATCGTTGCTTTTTGCGCAGAAAATGAGGTTGGACTTGTAGTGATAGGCCCTGAAGCGCCGTTGGTTAACGGCTTGGTTGACCAGTTAGTAAAGGCGAACATACCAACCTTTGGCCCTAGTGAAAAAGCGGCCAGGCTCGAAGGGTCAAAAGAATTTACCAAACAAATTTGTGACAAATATAATCTACCGACAGCGGCTTACGAAGCATTCACAAATGCCGATAAAGCATGTGCATATATCGACAAAATGGGCGCACCAATTGTGGTTAAAGCCGATGGGCTCGCCGCTGGCAAAGGCGTTGTGGTCGCGCAAACGACCGATGAGGCGAAAGAAGCCGCCCGCGATATGCTGCTGAACAATAAATTCGGCGATGCTGGATCATCGATTGTTGTTGAGGAGTGCATGTTTGGCGAGGAAATCAGCGTTTTTGCGCTTTCCGACGGCAAAGATGTGATATATTTTGGCTCGGCGCAAGATCATAAAGCCGTTGGCGAAGGCGATACCGGCCCAAACACTGGCGGAATGGGCACCTACTCCCCCGCCCCAATTATGACCGATTCGCTACAAAAACAAATCATGGAAGAAACCATTATTCCGGCAATAAAAGGCATGAAAGGCGATGGAACGCCTTACACAGGCGTGCTTTTCGCAGGATTTATGGTTACTGATAAAGGGCCTCGGTTGCTGGAATTCAATGTACGCTTTGGCGATCCTGAAACACAGGTTTTAATGGCTCGCCTGGACAGCGATTTGCTGGATTTATTATATACCGCGGCAACTGGAAATTTAGCCGGGAAAGAAGTGAGGATGAAAGATGAGGCGGCATTATGCGTTGTCATGGCGGCTAATGGCTATCCTAATGATTATGAAAAAGGATCGCAAATCAATAGTTTAAAAGATGCAGAAGGGTTGGAAGATGTCATAATTTTTCATGCAGGAACCAGAAAAGATAAGCAGGGCAATATCGTTGCTAATGGCGGACGAGTATTAGGCGTAACCGCACTTGGTCAATCAGTCAAGCAGGCACAAACCACGGCCTATAAAGCCGTGGAAACCATCGACTGGCCCGAAGGTTTTTGTCGAAAAGATATTGGCTGGCGCGCTGTTAGCTAACTTCCGAAAAATTTTTAAATAACCGCTTTTTCGATCTACAAAAATATGCTACAATGGTTGCAGTTGCTCCTATTTAAATTTTAAGCTGTTTGTCATTTTACTCTATTCGTAAAACTCTGGTGGAAATCACTGTTTTTGCAGCTATGGGGGTATTTTTTTCAATATAAAGAGGGAGATTTATTATGTCACATTTTGATTTTTCTAATTATACAAACAATGCCAGCTGGGGTGTTGGTAATGAACGCGTTGGTGAGTTCGATTTACCTGCAGCCAAAGATGTTGATTTAGGTTGGCCTTACAACCTCAAACCAGGGGATTCAGGGTTTGGCATCATTGACCCTATTGATCCAGGTACTGGCGTAGGACTCGAGCCAGGATTTGGCAAAGCACCCTTTGATCCAGGCTGGATTTCCGGCGATGGAACCTTGCCATTTCTGATTGATGGGGGGGATGGAACCTTGCCATTTCTAGTCGACGACTATTTCGGCTGATATTTTATCCCGGTCGGGGTGGGGTAGATTTCCGGCCGGGATGTTTAGCTAAACTCCCTCTCATAAAGCAAACTTGGCAGTTGCTCCCTTACATTATCAACTAAATCCAAATCCACATTTGCCATTATGACATCTTCTTCATCCAAGGCTTGCGCTAGAATCTTACCCCAAGGATTAATTATCAGCGAATGGCCATAAGTCATCCTATTTGCAGGGTGGGAGCCAGTTTGCGCCGGAGCAATAATATAACAGCTAGTCTCAATCGCCCGCGCGCGCAGCAACGTTTTCCAGTGCGCTTTACCCGTATAGGCAGTAAAAGCAGACGGCACAGCGATTATTTTCGCGCCATTTTGTGCTAATTTCCTGAATAAATGCGGAAAACGCAAATCATAGCAAATAGTCAGCCCCATTTTACACCAGGGAGTATCGGCTAAAATGGTTTTATCACCGGCGATATAACGATCCGACTCATGATGGGACTCCCCCTGCTCAACCGTCACATCATAGAGGTGAATTTTATCATATGTATCATGAACCTGACCCTTATCATCTATCAAAAATGAGCGGTTTGCCAGCTTATCTGAGCCTGCAGTCTTGACCGAAATTGACCCAATTAACACCCATTTTCCTAGCTTTTTTGCAATTTTCTGAAACTCTTTTAAGGCAGGATGTTCATCCGGCAAGACCGCACTAGCGAATAACTCTTCTGGACTTCCTGCCATAAACGCGACATTTTCAGGCAAAGCAATTAAATCCGCGCCACCACTCGCTGCCTGCTCAATAAAGTCAATGGCTTTAGCTATATTTTTCTGCATATTATTTTGGCTGCTTATTTGCACGCAGGCCACTTTAAATGTCATAAATCTATTCCTTAACAGTTCGCGCCATAGTTAAAACATCAACTTTCACCGCGCCGGCCTTGAGCAGAGCTTTCGTACAATATTTAACCGTTGCACCGGTTGTCATCACATCATCGATCAATACCACCACTTTATCGGCAATAATATCACTATATTTTGGATTATAAGTAAAAACCGAACGCACGTTAACCTGCCGCTGCTGATAGCTCATTGATGCTTGCGGCTTAGTATTTTTTGTCCGAATTAAAGCCTCCGGCAGGCTTTTCACGCCGGTAATTTTACCGATTGCATTGGCAAGCAAGGCCGATTGGTTATAATAGCGTCGCATCAAACGCCTTCTGTGAAGCGGTACCGGCACGACGAAATCAGCTCCTTCAAGTAATTCTTCACCCGACTTTACCATCCATTTTGCGTATGTATTACAAGCGTGGATTTTATCGGAATATTTAAATCTGGTGACTATTTTTCGGCTATTTTCATCATAACGAAAAACCGCCCGCGCCCTGTCATATAAAGGTTTTTTGGCTATGCAATGCGCGCACAGACTTTCATTATCCGCGTCAAAATCAAATGGATAACCGCAAGAAACACACTGTGGATCCTGGATAAATTCAATATTTTTCCAGCAGGATATGCAAAGTGCGCCCTGCGACTGCACTAAATCACGGCAGGAAAGACATTGCGGCGGATAAACTATATTCGTGATTTTTTCTAGCATAGCTCGAATATTGAGCCAGAAGATAAAGATAGTCAATGATTACCTTTTCCCCTTGATCAAACCGATGATTTTATCTATAAAAGCCATACTCATCAAAAGGAGCTGATTCATGAAAAAATTATCAAGTCTTTGGCAGCGCGGCGCTGAATTTTTAGGAACAAATTACGCGATTATGGGCGGAGCTATGTCCTGGGTTTCTGAACGCAATTTAGTTGCAGCAATCTCGAATGCCGGTGGTTTTGGCGTTATTGCCTGCTCGTCAATGTCCCCGGATTTACTACGAAATGAGATTAAAGAGACAAAAAAACTTACCGAAAAACCATTCGGGGTGAATTTAATTATTATGCATCCGCAACTTGCCGAGCTTGTTGATGTTTGCCGCGAAGAAAATGTTACACATGTGGTGCTCGCCGGTGGTCTGCCATCGTCCAAAACCATTGCATCCATTAAAGAATACGGCGCAAAAGTGATTAGCTTTGCCCCTGCATTTATAATCGGAAAAAAACTGATTCGCTCTGGCGTTGACGCACTTGTGATCGAGGGAATGGAGGCTGGTGGTCATATTGGCCCGGTCAGCACCTCCGTTCTAGCACAGGAAATAATCCCGGAATTAAAGGATGTAGTGCCGATATTCGTGGCCGGTGGCATTGGCCGCGGTGAGGCGATGGCGTCTTATTTAGAAATGGGCGCAAGTGGTGTACAAATCGGTACAAAACTTGTCTGCGCGACCGAATCAATTGCCCATGCAAATTTCAAACGAGCCTTTATAAAAGCTGCGGCTCGCAATGCAACCCCGTCTGTGCAAGCCGATCCTGATTTTCCTGTAATCCCCGTTCGCGCTATCGAAAACAAGGCAACTGAGGACTTTAAGCGCATACAACTTGATACAATCAGGGAGTTTAATGACGGTAAATTGAGCAAAAATGATGCGCAGCTAAAAATCGAACATTTTTGGGCTGGAGCCTTACGCAAAGCAGCCATAGATGGTGATGTCGACAACGGCTCACTTATGGCCGGGCAAAGCGTTGGTATGGTCAAAAAAGAACAGCCTACAGCCGAGATATTGGATGAATTAATAGGTCAGGCTAATGATTTTTTGGCAGAGAAGTAGCCGCTTGTTAAAAAGCCCTGACTAAGCAACACATTAGTCTTGATTTTTTGACAAAAATAATGTATAGTGCTTGAAAAACTATACGGAAGGTAAAATGAACTTGTCAAAAATCATCACAAGCATGGTAATAATATCACTAATCGCCGTTGGATCATATTCTTTAGGCAGATATAATTCAACACCGCCTTCTATTCAACCTGAAAGAAAGCAGATTATAGCATTTATAGCACACGCGCAGGAAAACAAACAACCAATTGATATAATTGAAAAATTTGGAGAAAATTTCTCCAAAATGGATCTGTCAGGAATAAATTTTTATGGTGCCAACCTGAAAAATGCCGATTTTTCCTATGCAAATCTAAAAGGCGCGACCCTGGAAAACAGCGACCTACACGGTGCCAATTTCAAATATGCCAATCTGGAAAGAGCCAATCTTATCGGAGCTAATCTTGTTGATACAAATTTTTCTTATGCTAATTTAAGCAAGGCCAACCTGGAAAGTGTTGAGTTTTTAAACGCCGATTTGATGTATGCAAATTTAAAAAACGCCAATCTGAAAAAAGCGGTAATGAGCAATATTGACCTGTCTTATGCCGATTTAAAATCCGCTCATTTATTTGGCGCTAATATGGAAAACTCCAACCTAGAGGGCGCAAACTTATCATACGCGGACCTGCGAGAGGCCAATCTGGCCAATGCCAACCTGCTTGAGGCCGATATGAATTTTACGAATCTTACCAAAGCTAACCTCGAAAACGCACTGCTTGAGGCTACATTTATGCACTCAGCACAGCTAAACCAAGCAGATTTATCCGGCGCGAATCTAAGCGACGCTACCTTAACAAGAGCCGATTTGCAAAGTGCCAATCTTAACGCTACAACCCTGAAAGACACTGATTTTACCGATGCAAATTTATGGGAAATAAGCCTGGAAAATGCGGATGGAACCAAGGTTAATTTCACCAACGCCCATTTGTGGGATGCTAATCTAAAAAATTCCAGGCTGGAAAGCTCAATATTTTATAAATCCAATATGGAAGGGGCTGATTTAAGCGGGGCAAATCTACAGGACTCCAGCTTTAAAAACGCCATTTTAAGCAATACAAATTTGACAAATACCAATCTTCAGGATGCTGATTTAAAAGGTGCCAATCTAAAAAAAGCCAACTTAACCGGGGCTAATTTGCAGGATTCAAACTTAAAATCAGCGAACCTAAGCGGGGCAAATCTAACTGATGCAAATATGTTGGGTGCCAACCTAATTGACACAAATATGTCCGATGCAATCATTGTAGATACTATCATCGAGTAGTTTTTTATAGACTAAATGCCATGGATTTACTATAGTCAGTGCATTATATAGTGATTTTAAAATTCATTCCTACGTTGTTGTTCTTCGACTCGTCGCATTCACGTACCTAAACGTACGCTAAAATGCTCCTCACCTCGAACGCCTAGTAGTTAATTGAATTGAGAAAACACTATAGCAAAAGATTGGAAAAAATGGATAAATTAGATTTACGGCAGGATTTACAATATATTGCGAACATAATCCCAGAAGAATCAAGGGTTTTGGAACTTGGCTGCGGTGATGGTGAATTATTAAAATATCTTGTATCCGAGAAAAACATCGACGGGAGAGGCATAGAAATCTCACAAAGCGGCGTCAGTAAATGCGTTAAAAGTGGCCTGTCCGTAATTCAGGGCGATGTAGATCTTGACCTAAAATTTTATCCCGATAAATGCTTTGATTATGCCGTTTCCAGCCAAATGTTACAAGCCACCAGCCACCCAAAAGAAGTGCTGCAGGAAATGATGCGAATCGCTAAATATTCGATCGTTTCCATGCCGAATTTTGGCTATTGGTTCAACCGTTTTTACCTGCTTTTAAAGGGGCGTATGCCGGTTTCCGGGACGTTAAGCTATCAATGGTATGAAACTCCTAACATCCATTTCAGCACGGCTTTTGACTTTGAAATGCTGTGTAATGAATTAGACTATGTTATCGAAGAAAAAATATATCTAAATCCCAGAGGAAGCAAAATACCACCGTTTTTTAGTATTTTTTCTCCAAATTTGCTAAGCGAAAAATGTATTTTTGTTATAAAAAATGGCTGAAGTTAAAATAATCCCGTTGCTACATGATAATTATGCTTATTTGCTGGAGGGCAGTGGCGAACGTGCAATTATCGACCCAACTTTAGCGCAGCCAGTGCTGGATCTTTTGGTCGGAAAAAAATTAGATTACATCGTAAATACCCACCATCACTGGGATCACACGGATGGAAATTTAGAAATTAAAGCTGCAACCGACTGTAAAATCGTTGGGTTTGAAGAGGATGCCCACCGCATTCCCGGCATAGATATTTGCCTTAAAAACAACCAGAAATTTGATATTTGTGGGGCAAATTTTACAGTTATTTTTTCCCCCGGACATACATCCGGCCAGATTGCCTTGTATTTTGCAAAAGAAAAATGGTTATTTTGCGGCGACACACTATTTTCAATGGGTTGCGGCCGCCTATTTGAAGGCACGGCACAACAAATGTTCGACAGTCTGCAACGATTTTCCACGCTACCAGATGACACAAAAATATATTGCGGCCATGAATATAGCAAAGCAAATGGCGAATTTGCCCTTACAATTGAACCAGATAACGTTGATTTACAGGAAAGAATCCGGCAGGTTGGACTATTGCGCGAGAAAAACCTGCCTACTATCCCGACAAATATTGGCCTGGAGAAGAATACTAACCCGTTTTTAAGAGTAAAAAATGTTGAAGAATTTGCCCAAATAAGACGCAAAAAGGACACTTACCGTTGAAAAAAATACCATGGAAAAACAATAACTTATACTGGGGGGCAATATCCATCGCGATACATTGGATCACCGCCATCACTGTTATCGGCCTATTTGCGCTCGGTCTGTGGATGACTGGCCTTAGCTACTATGACCAATGGTACAAAACTGCACCATTTATTCATAAAAGCGTTGGAATATTATTACTGTTTCTCACTATATTTCGCGTTATCTGGCGCGTAAAAAATCCAACTCCACAATCACTGCCAAGCCATACAAAATGGGAAAAAAAATTGGCACATTTGATGCATTTAGCCCTTTACGCATTGCTGTTTAGCACTATTACAGCTGGCTATTTGATTTCTACCGCGGATGGGCGGGCTATTTCCGTATTTGACTGGTTTGAAGTTCCGGCAACCATCACCTCCATCCCTAAACAAGAAGATATTGCCGGTTTTGTGCATCTATATCTTGCATGGACGATTATAATCATGGTAGTAATGCATGGGCTTGCAGCGATTAAGCACCATATTATTAACAAAGATGCGACACTTAAACGAATGATTGGGCGTAATTAAACAGGAAATTGTCATGAATAAAACTCTAACTTACATATTTATTGCCGTTACTATTTTCGTATCCAACACGGCGAATGCGGAGAAATATAAGATCGACACCAAAGGTGCCCATGCTTTTATTCAGTTTAAAATCAAGCACTTAGGTTATAGCTGGTTATATGGTCGTTTTAATAAATTTGAAGGCTCTTTCAATCTTGATCGCGAAAATCTCGAAAATTCAACTATCGCCCTGACTATCGACACTGCAAGCGTTGACAGCAACCATGCTGAACGTGATAAACATTTGCGTAGCAAAGATTTTTTAGCGGTTAATGACTATCCAAAAGCAAGTTTTTCCAGTACATCTTTGAAATTAGATGATGATAATTCCGGTATTTTAACGGGTGACTTCACCTTGCAT
>JAJRPW010000155.1 GCA_024280585.1 Alphaproteobacteria bacterium | reverse complement strand
ACTATATATCACATAAATCTTATACCTTCCAACCACTATGAATTGCCACAATCCCACCGCTTAAATCTACATACTTCACCTGCTGGAATCCAGCATCTTTTATCATATTTGCAAAAATTTCCTGGTTCGGAAATTTCCTTATACTTTCAACAAGATAGCGATAAGAATTGCCGTCTTTAGCGATAATTTCTCCGATTTTTGGAATCACATTAAAGGAGAAAAAGTCATATAATTTTGCCAAAGGCGGAATATTTACCTTGGAAAATTCCAGACAAAGAAAGCGCCCGCCCGGCTTTAAAACCCGTTTTGCCTCCAAAAGCGCCTTATCTTTATTAGTAACGTTACGAATTCCGAAAGCAATCGTATAAAAATCGTAGCTATTATCCTCAAATGGCAGGTTTTCCGCGTCTCCACAAACCCACTCAACTCCGCTTAACACATTCTTATCTATCGCATTTTTTTGCCCTTCTTTCAGCATCGACTCGTTAATATCACAAACAGTCACACTCCCACCTGCCGTTTGCTTCAAAAAACGAAATGCCACATCGCCTGTCCCGCCTGCAACATCTAGTAATTTTGCACCTTTTTGTGAATTCATCATTTCGATCAACCGATCCTTCCACAAACGATGCACGCCCAGGCTCATCAAATCATTCATGACATCATAATCTGCCGCAACATTATCAAAAACCCCCTTTACTAAAGTGGCTTTTTCGTGTTTATCTACTTGTGTGTAGCCAAAATCTGTTTTATTAGACATAATATTTTGTCAAATATAAGGTTAATATTATGGCTAGTCTTAATGCAAAAGCAGTAAAAAGGAAAGAGAATAATGCCGGAATTACCAGAAGTTGAGACGGTTTGCGCCGGCTTACGCCAATCAATTATTGGTAATAAATTCGTCAAAGTCGCCAATTTGCGCCCCAATTTGCGTATTCCTTTTCCAGCTGATTTTTCCTCAAAAATCGAGGGCAGAACCATCAAATCGGTTACAAGGCGAGCCAAGTATATACTGATAAAGCTCGACGACGGCTCTATAATAATCGCGCATTTAGGCATGAGCGGGAAAATAATTATCTATAAAAACAAACAAAACCAGAGACAAAAACATGACCATGCGATTTTTCAGTTTAACGATGGAAAAGAGATGGTTTTCAATGATGCCAGGCGTTTTGGACTGATGACAATCTCTCATGAAAACGAAATAAACGAGCATAAATTGATTACAAATCTTGGGATTGAACCGTTGACAGAGGAATTTAATGGAGAGTATTTACATGAGCTACTTAAAAATAAATCTACAAACATAAAAAACGCAATCATGGACGCATCTTTGGTCGTTGGTGTCGGTAATATTTATGCATGTGAGGCACTATTTCGTAGTAAAATAAACCCCAGGAAAACCGCCCGTGAAATTTCCTCCGCAAAATGCCAGGAATTCGCTACTAATATCAAAGAAATTCTGCTTGAAGCCATAAAATCAGGCGGCTCAACATTGCGTGATTACGTCCAGTCCTCCGGCGACTCCGGCTATTTCCAGCATTCCTTCAAAGTTTACGGGCGCGAAAAAGAGGCTTGCATTCTGTGCAGCAATGAAATAAAAAGAATGAAGCAAAGTGGACGATCAACTTTTTACTGTGAAAATTGCCAAAAATGACCGTAAAAACTCTATTATATCTGTGTGCGCTACTATTTTTAACGTCATGCGCTGAGCATTATGTAAAAACCAGCGCAGTTATTGACCACTTCCCGGGTCTGGCCGTCCAGAAATATGTGCCGGGGACAGAAGATTTACCGCTTTATCACGGCTTTAATCTGGCTAAAAATGGCCACTTATCATATGATTCGACACGCGGACGCATAATTGACGCCCAATTCCACAGCCGTTTGGCCAAAGCTGCCGATGTGCGTAAATTTTATGAGTTAACGCTGCCACAATTAGGCTGGAACCTACAAGAATACCAGATATACGAGCGTGAAGGCGAGGTTTTAAGGTTGAATATTCTGGAAAAAAATGGCCACACATCCCTCAAAGTCGCCATCAGACCTAGTATCGACACAAAATCATAACATTTCTCTTGACTATATCTATTTTATTGCGTATAATGCCCACATAAAAATATGAGGGAATAAAATGCTTGATAAAATACAGGAAGTCAGTCAGAAGGACATTATTCTTCAAATGGAATGTGATTTAAATGAGATTATAAGGAATTATAACGCCCAAAATACCAGTTATGTAAACCTGCATTCCTCCAAATTACGAAAAAAAATTGAAGCGATAATGACCGATAATGCTCCATATATCTCCGAGGAAGATATTGAATTTTTACAAGCATTTTTAGACTCTCTTAACAAGCTGTAATTATACCCCCATAGCACCTTTTTGCAAAAATTTTTTCAATACAGGCAATTTATTAACAGCAGCCAGTCCTATTTTTCTGGCCATTTTTACTTGCGAAATCTCACTGCAAAACAACCTATTAAGAACATCTGTTAAAGTTAAAAATGAGGTTGCGTCAAATTTGCGGCTGTTTTCATACTCTTCCAGAACACCCGCTCCGCCAATATCTCCGCCGATAGCCCGCGCCTTGGCAACCAAGTCTTTTAACGGCTTCACATCCCTTATGCCCAGATTAAAACCCTGCCCGGCGATTGGATGCATTGCATGCGCTGCATCACCGATTAAAACAAGCCTGGTATCAACATATTTCCGGGCATTTTGTAAGCCAAGAGGGTAAGAAAAACGTCCGCTAGCAAGCTCTAATTTCCCTAAATAATCACCGAATCTAAGCTGAATTTGTTCCAAGAACTCCTCATCATTCATATCCATAAAAAGAGGGGTTAAATCTTCTGATTCGGTCCAAACCAACGATGAATGATAACCGCCATGCATTGGTAATATGGCAAACGGGCCGGCAGGAAGGAAGTTTTCTACCGCCAGCCCATTATGGTTTTTTTCATGCTTAATGGTGCAAACAATTCCGCATTGTTTATATGACCAATGGGTGGATTTTATCCCGGCTAATTTACGTAATTGTGAATTTTTGCCATCTGCTGCTATGATTAAATCCGACTCGATAACCTGGCCATTTTCTAGTGCCACAACCGCTTTACACTGATCACGTATAATCGATTTATATCTAGCCGGTGAAATTATCTTCAGATCTTTATATTTTTTTGCGGCCTTAAAAAACACCTTACGAATGTAATAATTCTCAATTATATAACCCATTGGCGCGTCGCCAACTAATTTATGGTCGTAATGCAAAAAAAACGGTGAATTCTCATCGGTGACCCTTATATCCAGGATCGGGCCCGCATGTTTTTCCAACGCGTCCCAAAGACCTATTTCCTTAAAAATCTGCGCTGAACCATAGGAAACAGCGCAAGTACGCCCATCAGATTCCTTTTTTAACATCTCTGGCACACCAGCAGATTCAATAACTACAACCGACAGCCCCTCGTTCGCGAGCGCGAGCGCGGCACTCATACCGACCAGGCCAGCACCTATTAATGTAACATCTGAGCTTATCTTGTTAATCATCTGATTTTCCTTGTAATTATGGAAATATATCGAATATATTTCTCAAAAACCCCGGTGTGAGAATTGACAAAGGATTTACTGTAATTTTTGCCTCCTCATACGTACCTTTTATACGATAATTTGTTGCAATCAACCCTTCATCCTTGCCGCCCACCAATAACGGCCCCACAATCGGAATTTTTCCTAAAACTTTATTAATCTCATATGCCGGAACTATCGCGCCTTTTAAGTCGATAACCCCGCTATTTGTGTCTATGGTGCCGTTTGAAGTTATGCCGACCGAAGAACCTGAACTTTTCGCATCTTTTACAGCTAAGACCCCGTCCATCATGGTAAATGGCGCCTCAAATTTCTTAAATGTAATCCCTTTATTATTAAGCAAATCGCCAATTCCTTTAAGCGATGCGAGAGAAAGCAGCTTGCCAAGTAAAGGGGTCTTAATCGCCGTAAAGTTTCTAATACGTATTAGCCCTCTTGCAACTTTTTTATTATCAGAATCAGCGAAAGTTGACTCAATATTCAAATGCCCGCCCTTAATATGCTTTGAAATTCCCAGGCCACTAATAATTACCCCCGCATTATCGGACTCAATAAGCAAAGATGAGCGATCCCCTATCGGTTTTAGGCTCACTACGACATAATTATCCCCACTCATTTTTCCATAAATATTTACAGACTTACATAGTTCAACCGAACAGTTAATATTACCCACTAAGCCATTCAAATACTGTCCATTTTTCATATATAAATGATCCAAATCCACTAATATGTCCATACTCTTTTTTGCAGAACCACTAGCCTTAAAAAACCTATTTATCTTAATGGCGCCGATATCTACACTTTTTCCCTCTAAATCGAGAGTAACCCTCGTTTTTCCAACTTTATAATCAATCTTAAAGTCATTATTGCCAAATTTCACAGAGGAAAATTTGAGATTTTTTATAGAATTATCCGCCCGATCAATTTGCATAGCACCTTTTGCGGAATAATCAGGCCCATCAACTACAAAATCATCCATTTTAAAATAGCCACCAACCTCTTCTGCCAAAAATTTTATACCTCCCACCACACCGACAGGTTTTAAAAAACCAATCTCATCAATTTTGACTTGCGAGTCAGTTATATCAGCAATTATAGAGTAATTTTTCGATTTATTTTTTTCAGTAACCGTTAAATCCATCTTGAATTTTTGTGTAATATAAGGCACGTCCGCTATTTTAAGCGCCCTTATTTCATCGGCAGAAATATTGGATTTTATACGATATTTTGCATCGAAATCATTACCGCCAAAAATATATTTTGTATAATCAACGTCGACATTAACTGAATTTAATACACCTTTGCCCCGCACAATAATTTTGTCATTATCCAAATTAAAATCAAAATTGCCCTTGTTCAAATCCAGCTCATTCAAAAATTTTGGTAAATATGCACCAGTCACTTTTGATTTAATATGAAGGTCAATATCACTATATTTCAGCCCCTTAGCAACAGGCAAAGACAGCGACACCGCGCCTTTAATCCGCCCTTTCATATTTTTGATACTTTCTATGGCTTCATTACCCTTCAGCTTGTCTATCGTTGGAATCAGGAACTTTATAAAATCGCTGCTTCTGCCATCCACATCGCTTTTCACTGAAATTCTAAATGGCTTTTCAAAAAAATTCGGTATTGTCACAACCCCGTTTTTAATATTCGACTTACCAATTTTCGCGCTTTTAACAAGGGCCTCCATAGATCTGCCGGTCAAATTAATTCGCGCTTTTGTGTCAGTTATAATTGGATAATTCGCAACATATTTTACTTGCGCTCCCTCCACATTAATGCTGGCGATAATGCTGCCTTCAGGGGCAAATTTCAACCCTTTTTCAAAGACTTCCGGTGTAAACTTAAAGCTGGCATTCGCATTGGTGACTTTTCCACCGCTTATGTTCGATACTATCCATCTTCGTGTTTTTTTAGCCAAACCAACTGGCCAATATTTATCCAGATCATTAACATTCATATTGGCCAGTGATGCATTAAATAATATCTCCGGTTTTATCTCCACGAAATCACCATAATTCTTGATCGAACCGGACAAAGTAACTTCGGAATCATTAACCCTGACAATAAAACTATCCAATGCCAACACGGAGAAATCATTGTAGATATTGCCCTGCGCTTTAAGTGAATCAATAGGTATTTCCGCTTTGAAATATTCCGGAAGGTTTAATTTTCCGGACATATTATATATATCAAATGCCAGCTGTGAAATGTGCATATTATTATCAAGCAAGAATTTTAACTCACCGCTTGATACAACCTCCAGTTGCTTTAGCATATTTATTTCAGGAAATAAATCAGCAAAAGCATATGAAGGCAGCTCTTTAAAAGACGTTGTCACGTTTATTTCACTGAAATTTTCCTTGCTTAAAGCGAGGTGAAAATAACTTTCAAAATTACCAAAATTAATTTTTAACTCTGAAACTAGCCTGTTTTTGCCATTTTGGCTGTCCAACCTCGCGTAACCTTCTGTAATATTCCAAAGAATATCACTAACACCGCTATGAATATAAAAGTTTGCATCCCGAACCCGGACGCTCCGTATGGGTGATTTTTTGCCGCCCACCTCTAAAATTTTTGCTAATTCATCAAATAAAACCAGCCCGGCTTGCTTGTCAGAATTTGGCACTACATATAATTTTTTATCAGCAGAATTAATATGGAAATCAGGGTTTATAATCGTAATATCCGACGATAAAATATCCCCTTTTAAGAAACGAACCACGCTAAAATCAAATGAAACTTTAGGGAAAATCGCAACTTTATCATTAGTATCATTTACAACCTTGACGTTAGTTACATAAAGACTAAATGCTTTTTGAACTCCATCCCACTTTATAAAACTATCATCAATCTCGATTTTATAATCCACACTTAAATCATTCAATTTCTCCTGAATATATGGGGTTATTTGCGACAAAGACCTTGGTTCAGAAATCACCCAGAAAAAAAATGCAGTAATGCTAATCATAAGAATCACACTTACAAACGACAAAGTCTTAATAAAAAAACCAAGGCTTCTTATGACCACAAAATTTGCCTTTTAAATTAAAAAATACTATAAATGAAAGAAAAAATAGCATAATATCTCTTTTGTTTTAAAGAAAGAACAAACTTACAAAAAGGAGAAAATAATGTCTGAAAATAATATAAAGGAAGGCGAGCTAGCCCCCGATTTTGATCTACCAACTGACGGAGAAGGCAGAAAAAAACTATCGTCCCTCAAAGGAAAAAATATAGTTTTGTATTTTTATCCGAAGGACGACACTCCAGGCTGCACACAAGAATCAAAAGATTTCAGAGACTTACTGGACTGTTTTGAAAAAAATGACACGGTTATTTTAGGCCTGTCAAAGGACAGCGTCAAAAAACACGATAAGTTTAAGGAAAAATATGACCTGCCATTCAACCTGTTATCCGACGAAGAATGCAATGTAATAAAGACATATGGTTCATGGGTCGAAAAAAGCATGTATGGGAAAAAGTACATGGGCATTGATCGCTCAACATTTTTAATAGATAAAAACGGTGTTCTAAGTAAAATCTGGCGCAAAGTAAAAGTAAAAGGGCACGCGCAGGAAGTACTGGAAAACATCGAAAGCAACTAGCTTCTGTCGATAAGGATATTATGCAAAAGTCAAAATTGATTTTTTTTATCAACACGGTAATAGCAACTATATTTTTACTGAGTTTTGCTGAAATTTCCGTGGCAAAAGACATATTGTATTTTTATCAGAATATTGGCGAAGCAGAAAAAATATTAAACGGTCGCTGCAAAGAATATTTCAAAAACAAACACGGACAGGAGGATATTCTTCTTGATGACGTTGAATGCGAATACGCACTTGAGGTTGTAAGAAAAGAACAACTAGAAAAAAACCGACTGGAATTAATTGAAAAACTTGAGCTGGTTTTGAAAAACACCAACGAACTCAAAAAAACACTTCCTAAAAAAAAAAATAAGAGTGGCTATAAACAACGTTTTCGTATCTATAAAAAATATTTTCTGGAAAATTTAATTGAAGCAGAAAGTTTCGTCAGCCTCTGTATTTCCAGCATACAGCGCCTAAAAAGCAATAATACTGAATGCCAGGCCGCCCTGGAAATTATTTTAGGAAAATTAGACAAAGAAAGCGAGCAATATCAGGGCGAAAGGGAAAAACAAATTAAATTCAGAGAATATTACCGCCAATATTTTATAAATGCCCCCAATAAAATCGAAGAATTACTGGAAGGGCGTTGCAAAAATATCCTGGCTAATTCATGGTATGGAATCGACCCTAAATTACAGGACAGAGAATGCGACGCCGCTCTTATTGAGAAAAAAAACGCCTATAGATCAAAAAAAATATCTGAACTAAAAAAACAAAGCCAAGAGCAAAAAGATAAGAAATATTTCAGTGCAAATATTACAGAAGCTGAAGATGTCTTAGAATCCTGTGATAAAAACACCAACAGCGATGACGCCCTGTGCACAGCAGCAAAAGAAGCCATTGCGGCAAAAAAAGATGGCGAACAGCTACGGCTTAATTATGAAATATCATACAGAAAAGACATATTACTGGCGCGCCAAGTTTTATCAAACTGCCTTAGTAAAAAAGAGAGTGACGAAGTTAAATGTGAGGTCGCCAAAATAATCACCAACGAACAATCAAAAAGCAAAAAATTTAGGGAAAAAGTATCAAAATATGAAGATTACTTCCGTGAAAACCCTGGCGAAGCAAGGTTGTTAGTTGAAGGCCGGTGCAAAGCAATAATTAAAGCCGCACAAGAAGGTGGCGATTTATTTTTACAAAATCAGGAATGTGAAGCAGCTAAAAATATCTATCAGAAAGACCAAATAAATAACGATAGAAATGAACTTGTTACAAAGCTCAACAAAATAATTGGGGAAATTCGTGAAAAATCCCCAATAATGCTAGACAAAAATGACAGAAAAGAATGGGAAGCTCGCTACCAACGATTTACCTTATATTTTAAAGAAAATGCCCAAGAGGCAGAAGATTTTATCGTATTATGCCTAAACGATGCAGAGAGGGTTGCAAAAAATAACACCGAGTGCCAGGCTGCAATCAACTCGGTCGTTGAAAATATAAGGGCAAAACAAAAAGAAGAAGTAGTCGCTATTGAGAAAAAAGTTAAATATAAAGAGTATTACAGGCGATATTTCCGTGAGAATTCTGCTGAAATGAACGCCTTGCTGGATGGGCGCTGTAAAGCCTTGTTCGCCGATCCTTGGTATGATATTGACGAGGATATTCAGGACAAAGAATGCGACATAGCTTTAGCTGAAAAACACCGGGGGAAGAAAGAAGAGCGACTGGCTCAAAAAGAAAGCCTGGTAAAAGTGATCAAGGATAAGTCGTACTTTCGTGACAATTCCGAAGAAGCAAAACAAGTTTCAGATGAGTGCTACAATGGCAGTGTTGCCGATAAAGACTGGTGTAAATCCGCATATTTTGTCAAGGATGAGATAGAGGCGGAAGAGGCTAAATACGGCTCTTATCGGGATTATTATGATGGCCATTATTTATCTGCAACATTCCATTTAAAGTGGTGCAAGGGCGTTATGGTCAAGTTTAATACCAAATGCCTGGCCGCCCAGGATTCGATTGAAGAGGCGGACATAAACGAAAAAGACTTGGATAAACAAGCGGAATTGCTAGAAAAATTCAGGAAAAACCCACTGGAGGCAAAAACCATTTTGGAAAGTAAAAAATGCGAAACATTAATGACCGATCCGTGGTATTATCTGGACGTAACTATGCAAGACGAGGAATGTGATGCAGCGATGGAGCTGGTT
>JAJRPW010000154.1 GCA_024280585.1 Alphaproteobacteria bacterium | reverse complement strand
GAAACGGACAGCGATCTTCCTAAAATAACATCTTTTCAAGCCATTATTGGTGCGGGTGTTGAGGGGCAAAGTGAGGGCAAAGTCATTTTAGCGGGAAACCTTGGCCTGATGATACAGCATAATATTGAGCTGCAAGGTGCACAAGACAAAGCATTATCTTTGGAAAAAGAGGGGCAGACCGTGATTTACCTCGCACAAGACCAGCAATTTTTAGGGTTGATTGGTTTAGCAGATCAAGTGAAGGAGGGGGCTAAATCTGCTATTTTAAGTCTTCGAGATAAAAATATTAAAACAATGATGGTGAGCGGAGATGCCGAAGCGGTGGTGCAGTCTGTGGCGAGAAGTTTGGGGTTAGATGATGCTTTAGCCCAAGCGAAGCCAGAAGATAAAGCTAAAATTATTGCGCAGGCGCAAAAAAGTGGGATGGTTGTGACGATGGTGGGAGATGGCGTGAATGATGCCCCAGCCTTAGCGTTGGCAGATGTTGGCATTGCGATGGGCACAGGTTCTGACGTGGCGTTAGAAACGGCTGGCATTACCTTAATGCGTCCTGACCCAAGACTTGTGCCAGCAGCTTATGATATATCAGGGGCGACATGGCGTAAGATTATGCAAAATTTGTTTTGGGCGTTCATTTATAATATCATTGGGATACCGCTTGCCGCTTTTGGTATGCTTAATCCTGCATTTGCAGGTGCGGCGATGGCTTTTAGTTCTGTAAGCGTTGTGATGAATTCTTTACTCTTGCGTCGCTGGAAACCTAAATTATAAGGAAGTACGTTATGACACCTGATGAAATGCAAAAGAAATTTGGCCCTATCATTTTAATTGCGGGGCTTGCGGTTGCGGCAAGTCTTTATTTTAAGGGGGGAGATGATGACCCTTATCGTAAAGACATTGATAAAGCGATAGAGCAACAAAAAGAAATCAAGAAAAAAGAGCTTGATGCTAAGTCAAAATAACTTTTTAAGTTTGATACTCATGTTCAGCAGGGCTTGCGTTTTTGTGTCGTGGCTGCCCGCGTGGCAATATCCATATTCTTAGTTTATAAAAGTTTTGGTGTGGTGCTTCTTACGTGCGAGCCAATAGAAGAACAGGCCGATAAGACCGATAATGGCCCAGCTTGGCCAGAGTAAAATAGAATAGAGCAGAGGATCCCAAATCAGGCTGTGCAGGTTGTTAATAATAAACATTTGCGCTGATTCTAAGCTATTTTTAGAGATATTTGCCCATTGCTCTCCTAAAGAAGTCCAAATGAGTTGACTGCTCGAAAGAGACTTTGTGCCATCCACCACAAGGGCGACCACAGCGATAAGCATGAGCCAGATCCCAGCTATACGGATTAAAAACATATAAACCTCTTAAGTTTTATGGCTGTGAAGATCAGCTTTCATCATCAAAAACAGTCATCTAAATTATGCGCAGACGCATTTAAAGACTACATAACAAGAAAGGAAAAAACAAGCAAGGCAGGTTAAGTCTTTGTAAAAAAATAATAGTTTATGAATATGATGTCAAAATTTTAGAATATGCCCTAAAAATAGTTGCACCTTTTCGCCAATCCTGCTAGGTGCTAGCTCTCTCATTGTATTCCTTAAAACTATTGGCTTGATGGTCATGAGAAGGTGGCCAAAGTGTTTGCTTGCAAACGCGTCCATAAGTAAGACCAGCGTGCGCAGATTTTGGCAGGCAACGAAAATTCAACCCTTGAGGTTGATATAAGTGCGGAGAGGTGGCCGAGTGGCCGAAGGCGCACGCTTGGAAAGCGTGTAGGCGGTGTCCCCGTCTCCAGGGTTCGAATCCCTGTCTCTCCGCCATTTACTCATCTCATACAGTCAGATAGTGTCCACACAGATGGTAGACAAAGACACGTCGCCGTTTTCGTGGGTGATGTCAGGTGAATTGCGCGTTGGCGAGTCCGCCGAAAGGGTACTGGACACAACCGATAATCTCTAAACCATCCTAAAAACACTGTCATCCCGCAGTCCCGTGCGGGATCAATGCCGTGAACTGGTGCCGTCCACGAAACCCAAAACTCAAAATAGGGCAAGATCAACTATCTTTTTAATTGATACAGCGTTGTCTTATTTTCAGAAATAGCGTAGAACAATAGAAAAGATAATGATGACTGATTTTTCCTAAGGGTTTAAGAGGCTCTTGTTGGTTGAAAGGAAAAACAAAACGATGACTGGATAAAATTATGATATTGCGCATCTATATACTTGTCTTTGCTGTTTTGATTTCCATGACCATGCCTATTTCAAATGCCAGTGCTGGCAAGAATAAATTGAAGAAAATTCTTGGTATCGCCGCTGCTATTGGAGGAAGCGCAGCGGCTTTGCACTATCTTAACAAAAACAAAAGGCGTTTAAAACGGAAAGTGCGGCGTAAAGGCCGTGTGTTGAGAAATCGTAGCAACCGTAGGCGTGGTGGTAGCCGCGTTGTGAGCAAAAGGCGAACCCGTAATATTCGTATTCAGACAGCACTCAAGACACGCGGTTATCTTTCAGGTCGTGCTGATGGCGTTATGGGGCAGAAATCTCGTCAAGCTGTGCGTGAGTTTCAAGCCTCTCTTGGTCATTCGACCTCTGGTCGGCTCACGGCTGAGGAAAAGTCCGTGCTTATAGGGGGGCAGGATAGAGCAATCGCGCAAAGCGGTTCTTCGAGTCAGGAGGTTCAAACGACGTCCTATTTAGGGCAAACAATTAAAACGACTGCCAAAGATCGTATTTTGATTAAAAATCTAAAATTATGTGATCGCTATAACTCAGCTGGCCAAGGCTACCAAGATTGCACGAGGAGAACTTTGCGAGAGCATCGCGCGAAATATAGAAAGCCAAAGTCTACCGCTAAGATGACTGCGCAACAACGTGCGAATAATGCGGCTGCGAAACGTATGTATTTGGGAATGATTAATGGTGCAACGCAATCCATTAAAGATGGTTCTATTTTTAGAGATCCAAAAGCAGGGAAAGGCTTTCGGGTAAAAGAAAATAATATGACAGGTGGTCAGAAAAATATGGTTTTGAGTTGTGATAGTGGACGTACGCCAACAGTTTACTTTTTTGATTACTGTCAGGAATGGGGATATGGGATGGCGCCTTCATGCTCTTATGACACTCTTGAAAAAGTGGCAAACCATGTCTGTAATAATTAGGGCTTTGAGTTAAAGCGTACAGGAAACAGAACGGGCATAAAAGAATGAGCTTTAACGAAAACGCACTTGAACAGGTCATTCTGGCCTTGCTTCAAGCAGGGCTATCCGACCATTTTGGGGGCGGATGTGGTGCGCGCGCTTGAAGAGGTGTTGATTGAAGTAGATTTGCGCGCGTTTTTGACGGCGCGTAGGCGCGGACGGCATTACAGAGCGTGAGATAAGCGGCATTATCCGCAAATTACAGGCTTTTTCTGCGCTTGATTTATATGAGAGCAATAAGGCTATTCTAAAAAGGGTCTGTGATGGCTTTTTGTTGCAGCGCGAAGACCGCAATTTGAAAGACTTTTATATTCAGTTGCTGGATTATGGTTCTCAAAATCGCAATATTTATCAATGCGTCACCCGGCTTCATATTTTGGGCAGTGAAACCCGCATTCCTGATGCTATTCTCTATATTAATGGTCTGCCGCTGGTGGTGTTTGAGTTTAAAAGCGCGAAGACATCAAAGCCAGTATGAAAGTTGATCTTATTTTACTAATGGGCAAGCATGGTTATCCGCCTGTAACGAAAGACGAACTTTATAAAGAGATTTTTGAGCAAGCCGAAAACTTTAAGAAACACCGTATGATTTAAGGAGGCGTAAAAGCTATGTGCGCACCGATAAAAACGAATATTTGCCATTATTGAGGCTAAGGACAGATATTAAAAAATATAGAGGAAAAGTCTTGTAGGATTGTTATTAAACAATGTGTTATGTGCTTACTGCGAATCCTATTTCCCGCCATTTACCTTGTTCTATACAGTCCTATAGCGTCCATGAAGCCTCGTTATACGGGGTTTTTGTTCGGTGTATGATCGGATGTCACTCCGTTTGTTGACACTCAGCTTTTTTAGGGGTGTAATCCCTCCGAAAATAAAGTGCATTTACAAATATAAAGTCCATAAACTATGATTGTTTTTATCGGTATTTTTTCTAGTATTTTTTACACATGCCTACTTGGACTTATTTGGCCTACAAATTCTAAATTACCTATGGCAGCGCAGCTGCTTGGTGCTATTGGAAAGTCTCTCTGGATCTCATGGTTTTTAGTGGTTTTTATGTATGCCTTTCAGGTGATTATACCGTTTTGGTTGATTGTTGGGGGGTGGGTTGCTCTCATTGTTGTGCAAAATAATGAGACGAGAGTTCTTTTATATTTATCTCAAAAAAATAGTTATATTTTAGCAGGGATCATGTTGATCATGACCCTTTTTATCATTTGGATTTTTAAGACAGATCAATATATTCCTATTTTTAATAAAGGTGATGCGATTGCCTCATGGAATAAATGGGCTATTGAGCTTTCAAAAAATACTTATGAACCATGGAATACGGCATATCCAGTTTTGTTTCCTGGGGTATGGTCCTTAATTTACAAGGCTCAAGAGGATGAGACCATTTGGTATTTTGCAAAATTTAGTCTCATTATTTTACCGATTATTTTATGCTTTTTGATATGGATTCTTGTTTATTCTAAGCGGTTTTTAGCGGCCCTTTTAGGCAGCTTTTTTATTGGTTATTTTTTTCTATATACCTATGCGGAGCCTATGATGGCTGGTTATATGGATATTCCTGTCATGATTATGATGATGGCCACCACGATATTGCTTATCGTCAGTTTTGATGGAGCTGAAAGGGGGATAAGTGACGGGGAACTTTTTAATATCTTGATGATTTCAGCCATTTTTGCGGGGCTTAGCGCTATAACCAAACAAGCGGGTAGCTTAGTCATCATTGTTTTTCTCATAAGTATTTTACTTCTTGTGAGGCAGAAAAAAATAGGCTGGCAACGCTTTTCTTTTTTAGCAATCCTTTGCCTATCACCTCTTCTTACTTATCTTATTATGTTTTGGGATGTTCAGCCTGACTTAACGGGGAATTTACCGATATTGATTGATTTGACCGAAAAAGTACGGAAAATGATCGCTCCAAATGGAACCGTTTATGAAAGTGCTTATCGCTTGATCGCTCGTAATGTCGGCATTACGACACTCTTTATTTTTATTCTTATTGCCGCATTTAATCTCAAAAATTATAAAAAACTATCGGGGCAGTTGGGCATTTTATTTTTGATCACAGCCTTTATAGGATTTTTTATGTATGTGAATTGTTGCGCATATAACGAACGCAACGGCTGGTGGATTTATGCCTTTCTTGTGCCTTCAATGCTGTTGGCATTACCTTCCTTTGGGTTATTATCTTCCTTTCCTCTGTTTAAAGGAAGTAACCGTATTTTTTTAATTCCTTTTCCAATCCTTACCTTTGCTGGCACGGTGCTCATTATGAGTATTTTAGGTGGTCTAATGATGCCAAACAAGAAAATAAAATCTGCCCATAAGCAGGATCAATGGTCTTTGTTGCTGACAAAAGACATGCGTCCTCTCCTTAAAAAGTTACATGGGTCAATACCAACATTATCAAAAGATTGGATTATCATTTCACCTCATCAACAACTGAGGTGGCTTCCTAAGTTTAAGCCTCATTACAGGCTGTGCCTATATTATCAACCTGACTGTGTCAGGCGAGAAATGAAAGCGTCTACGACAACATTTTTATTTGTGAATACTAAAAATAAATATCATCAATTTGTGGACTTAGCGCCCTTTCTTCCTGAAAGTAAACTTATTGGAAAACAAGGTTATATGCGTTTATACGGGCCACTCACATTATCTGATTTAAAGTTTAATAAAAATTAGGCTTATTTTTCGATCACAACATAACCTTGTGTAAGGCCAATCCACCAATTGATGGATTGATGAGTTATTTTGCCGCCACATCGTTCAATCGCTGTATTGACTTCGTCAAAGGTTAAGGGTCTCTCATCTGGAAAAGCCCAAATGCCCATGAGTTCAGCAGATTTTCGAATGATGCGATATGGCAAAGTGGGTGTTGGGAAAGTCATTAAAATGGTGCCTTTTGGGCGGCATGAATGGAAATGTCCCTCAATGCATTTTTGCGTACCTTCTTTGTCAAAATGTTCGATGAGACCAACGCTATAAACCACCTCATAGTCAGCATATCCTTCTGCTAAGAGGAGGGCATCACGCTGCTCAGCTGTGACCCTCTTATCGGAACTAAAACGTTGTAAGAAGAGATCAATACCATAAGCATTTGAATCAATTACATGATATTTTTGAAGCCGAGCATTTTTTAAAAATCCTTCCGCAAAGCAACTATTTGCACCGCCTAACTCACACACGCTTACGTTTTGGTGGGACAAAGGTTCTTTTAGAACCTTTTGGATCTTTGCGGCTGATATGCGCCGTGTTATGCTGGTAGCCTTAGCTGGTTTTTTATAATAGGCATCCCAGTCTGTAGGTTTTTCACTCATTTAAATGCTTCTTCCTTTTTGAAATACAATATACTTCATAAATATAAAATTAAAGACAAATAGAATAATGTTGCCAAGTATCATAGCTATCGGTCTTGGCATTGTGAATTGGTCATGCATAAAAATAATAAAAGGCCATAATAATAGGAGGTTGACTGTGACGATCACTGCAAAAAATGAAACTTGCCATATCAAATTATCTTTAACTTGAAATACCATATTTTTAGCAAGAAGAAAATAAACCACGACAGAGATGCTGCG
>JAJRPW010000153.1 GCA_024280585.1 Alphaproteobacteria bacterium | reverse complement strand
GTCCGGTGTTGATTTAATTATAGTTCCGTTTTTAAAAATCTGGGTGAAAGTCGGCAAAAAAGAATCGGCAATATCACAAGCGGCACTTGATGAATTGCTGAAAAAAGATGATGGTCCCGTGACATTTTTACGCTACCAAAAAGCTTTGATTTCTGAGGTGACGGGTGATTTGACCGGAGCTGAGAAGGAGTATGATAAGGCCGTAAACGGTCGGTCAATCGTGTCTTATAGCCTGGCGCGCGATGCCGGAAATTTTTTCCGAAGGATAGATAAGCCGGAAAAAGCACAGAAAATATATGCAATTTATTACAAACAACATCCACAACTAAATCATTTTAGGCAAAAAATGGTAGCAAAAAAAGATATACCAACGATAAATTATGGTGTTTCTTCGATATTGGAAGAATCAGTTAGGGCTTTGTATGGCAATAGTTTTAACGATGAAAAAATCGTTTATTTACGGATGATTTTATCGCTAAAACCAAATAATGATGAATCAAAAATCATGCTGGCAACTTATTACGAAGAAAACAAAGACTTTAAAAAATCTGTGAAAATATATAAATCCATCAGTAAAAAATCAGATTTTTATTACACTGCTAGGGTAAATATGGCGGAAGACTTGTACATTTTGAAAAAAAAATCCGCTGCAAAAAAACAATTATTGGAGGTATCCAAGGCTAATCCTAAAATTTATACAGCCCTTTTGACGTTGGCGGATCTTTTGCGTCGTGATTCAGAATTTGCTGAGGCAGCTAAGATATATGAAAAAATAGTACAGAAAATAGAGGTTGTAGAGCCGAAAAACTGGCCCATATTTTTTGCCCGGGGCATTTGTTATGAGCGCTCTAAACAGTGGGAAAAAGCGGAAAAAGATTTGCAAAAAGCCCTGGAATTACAGCCTAATCAGCCGGAAGTTCTGAATTATTTGGGTTATAGCTGGATTGATCGCAATAAAAATGTGGTGCAAGCAAAAGAAATGATAGAAACCGCAGTGAAAGCCAGGCCAAATGACGCGCAGATAATCGATAGTATGGGCTGGGCTTTGTATAAATTAAATGAATATGACAAAGCGTCGATATATCTTGAAAGAGCGGCGGAAATAACGCCGTATGATTCGGTGGTTAATGACCATTTAGGCGATATATACTGGAAACAGGGGCGGAAAGCTGAGGCCGGTTTTCAGTGGAACCGAGTGATCAGATATAATGAGGATAAAAATGTGTCCATTGAGGATATAAAGAAAAAACTTTTGCGGTTATGAGGTCTTTCGCCAAAATAAATTTATATTTAAGAATCACCGGAAAACGACCGGATGGTTATCATGTTTTGGATAGTCTCTTCGCTTTTTGCGACTTATATGATGAAGTAAAAATTGTAGAATCGGATGAATCCAGGGTCGAAATATCTGGCCCTTTCGCCGAATTGGTGGATCCTGAAAATAATACCGTTCTGGATGCCATAAATATTTTACGTTATACTTATGGAGTGAGGGAAAATGTTAAAGTTTCCCTGGTAAAAAATATACCTGTCGGAGCCGGCCTGGGCGGTGGTTCAGCCAATGCAGCGAGTATTTTATGGGCACTTAATGATTTATGGGAGCTGAATATTTCGCAGGATGAACTGGCAAAAATTGGCTTAAAACTTGGGGCTGATGTGCCGGTTTGTTTGCAAAAAAAGTCTGCATATGTTTCAGGAATAGGAGAAAAAATCGAGGATACATCTGTGCCTGCAATCGATATATTGCTGGTAAATCCCAATAAAATATTATCGACAAAACATGTGTTTGCACAAGGGATGGCAGGATTTTCGGACGTCGTTAGTGATAAAAAATCGCTCAATAATCAAAATGAGCTGGTGTCATTTTTGAAAAACCAGAAGAATGATCTGGAAGCGGCGGCGATATCAGTTGTTCCGGAAATTAATGAGATATTACAAGAGCTCGGCGGTTCTGCGGGATGCCTTGTAAGCCGAATGTCAGGCAGCGGGGCAACTTGCTTTGCTATTTTTAAAAATTCTGATTTACTGAAAAAAGCCAAAAAATCTATCTTAAAAAACCGGCCTAACTGGTGGGTAAAAACTACTTCCTTGCATCATTCACCATTTGCTTCATAGTATCAAAACCTATAGCCCCAGGGACAAGTTGACCATCTATAACAAAAGCTGGAGTTCCACGAATTCCGATTTGTCCGGCTAACTCTCTGTTTTTATTAATAATTGAGTTAACCTCATCACTATTCATTTTGGCGACAATTTTTTCTACATCAACACCGGATTCGGCCAGAACTTTTTTAACCCCGTCAAGGTCTTTTATCCTTGTTTTCATGAGGGCTTTGTGGACCTCCAAATATTTTTCCGGACTTTCTATATTAACCGCAATCGCTGCTTTCGATGCTAAAGTCGAGCTTTTACCTAATATTGGAAATTCCTTCAGTACAACTTTTAGGTTAGGATCGGATTTGATTAGTTCCATTACATAAGGGAACACTTTTTTGCAATATCCACAGGAATAATCAAAAAACTCAACCAGGGTTACATCGCCATTTTTATTGCCAATAACTGGTGAGGTCGGATCATTTTCGATAATATCCCTTTTTTCAACAACCTGTTTTTGAGTTTTTTGCTCTTCAAGATTTACAGAATTTTTCTGATATTGGGTAACCGATGCGATAATAGCTTCCGGATGGCCTTTTATGTATTCGGCAACTATTTTTTCGACATCATTTTTAGATAAACCAGTGCCAGAGTCAGATGAAAAACCTTGTAAAAAACCGAAAGTGGAAATCGAAATAAGCAGAATCATAGCCAAAAACAGGCCTATAATTTTTAAAGTAGAGTTCATTTTAAAATACCTTTTTAACGTATAGTGTTTCTCATTTACTATTAAAGTGCGTTATTCTTCGGTTCATGTAGTTTCATACACTTCACCTCGAATGCCTACTTTTAATAATAAAGCAGAAACACTATATGAACGTATATATTATCATATATGTTGGGTATTTATCAAGGCATATCTTGCAAACTCCTAAAAAAAGCTTTAAAAATAAAATTTCAAGATGGAATTGCTTTGTAACAAAGTTATTGTTTAGAGTTGGTATGATTCGTATTTTTATAATCTGTATTATGGTATTTTTTCAGGCTAATATTGCTGATGCAAGGCCTTCTGTGGCGCAGATAGAAGAGTATATAAAATCCCAAAAAGCAGCAAAAAAGCCTATTAATTTAGCGGAAAAATTCGGTACTAATTTCACGGAGCTTTTTTTAAGCGGTGTAGATCTTGAAGGTGCAAATTTTTCAGGAGTGAATTTGAAAAATGCCAGCCTTTATGGAGCTAATCTTAAAGATGTGGATTTTTCTAATACAATTTTATCACAGTCGGATCTTTCAGCCTCAAAAATGGATAATACAAATTTTTCCAATGCGGACTTAACCGATGTTGATTTACAGGAATCTTCGATAAAGAAATCCAATTTTTCTAAGGCCAATATGACTAATGTGCTGTTTTCCGGTAGCTATGTGGTTGATTCTGTTTTTGATGGTGCAAGGCTTTATAATGCCAAAATTACCTCGTCTAATATGCAAAAATCCAGCTTTAAAAATGCCAATTTATATGGTGCGGATATGCAGGCTTCCGATTTTAGCGATGCAAGTTTTGAAGGTGCATATCTTGAAGGTGCGGATTTACAAAAAAGTCTGTTTAAGAATGCCGATTTTACCAATGCCGATTTAAATAATGCATTATTGTCACGAGCGGATTTTAAAAACGCCGATTTTACTAATAGTAACCTTGTAAATTCAACCATTCATGGCTCAAATTTAAGTGAGGTAAAAATGGTCGGAGCGGATTTAACCGGTGCAAATTTGCTTGGTTCAATCCTTAAAAATGCTAATTTATGGGGAGCCAAACTTGATAAATCTATCCTGGGCTCAGTCAATTTTCAAGGAGCCGTTCTGGCTAAAGCATCAATGAAACAAGCTGATTTGCGAGGGGCTAATCTACGAAAAGTGGATTTAACTGATGCAAATATGGATGGCGCAAATTTGCTTGAGGCAAGGTTGATTCAGGCAAAATTGATTAACACATCTTTTATAAAGGCGGACTTTACTAATGCTGATCTGCGCTCTGCCAACCTGAAGCAGGCGAATTTACAGCAAAGTATTTTATGGAATGTGAACATGGTTGGAGCGAAGTTAACGGATGCATTTTTGGGCGGCGCCTCAATTCGAAGCAGCCAAATGGCGAAAACAGATTTGACGGGTGCTACCGTAACTAATTTGTTGATTTTAAACACAACTGGGCTGAAGAAATCCATTGATTTTTTGAGTGATAGAGGTGCTCTTACCTCGATTAAAGAAATTGAACAATTTGGTGAAAGAGGTATGAAGCTAAGCAATATGAATCTTAGCGGGCTGAATTTGGGGGGATTAAACTTACAATTGACCAATTTGCAAAACACTCTTTTTATAAAAAGCGACCTAAAGGGAATTAATTTAAATGGGGCGAATTTGGTCGGGGCAGATTTTTCCTCGGCGAACTTGGAGAAATCTTCGATGCAAAAGGCCAATGGGCGTGGTGCCAATTTTAGTCGGGCGAACCTTAGCGGGGCAAGGTTGGATGGTGCTGATTTTAGTGAGAGTAATTTTACAGGAGCATCATTGTGGCGTGCAAGTTTGATGAAGGCGCGCTTTGACAAATCCAATTTGGAAGGGGCGGATTTAAGTCAGTCAAACCTTTATAAGGCCAGTTTGAAATCAGCGAATATTTATCGGGCGGATTTGTCTGAGGCGATTTTATATAAGGCAAAAATTATGAATATAGAAGGCGTTAGTAGTGAGCAACTGGCTGAATTAATTACGTTAATAAAAACGAGGCCAACGAAAAAATGACAATGAAAACAGCATTAATAACAGGGTCAACGAGCGGAATCGGCGAGGGAATTGCACGTGTATTAGCGGCAAAAAACTATAATATTGTTCTGAATGGGTTTGGTAATAAAAAAGCGATAAAGGAGCTGCAATCTGATCTGGAGAAGGGTGGAGTTGGGGTTTTTTATTCGGATGCAGATATGTCAAAACCCAGGCAAATTAAAAAAATGATAGATGGTGCAGTCAAAAAATTTGGTCGACTTGACCTATTAGTCAACAATGCCGGTATTCAACATGTTGATAATATTGAAGATTTTCCGGCAGAAAAATGGGATGCGGTGCTTACAGTTAATTTATCTTCAGCATTTCATACGATTCAAAGTGCTATTCCGTATATGAAAAAGCAGGGTTTTGGGAGAATTATAAATATTGCATCAGCTCATGGGTTAGTCGCATCTGCAAAAAAATCGGCTTATGTCGCGGCAAAACACGGGATTATTGGCCTGACGAAGGTGGTGGCGCTGGAGACCGCCGAGATGGATATAACCTGCAATTCGATATGCCCGGGCTGGGTTTTAACGCCGTTGGTTCAGAACCAAATTGATGCTATTGCTAAAAATGATGGGATTTCGATCAAGGAAGCCGAGGTGAAATTACTATCGGAAAAGCAGCCGTCGAAGCAATTTACCACTGTCGATCAAATCGGCGAGTTGGTTGCATATCTGGCCGGTGACACGGCTAAAAATATTACCGGCTCGGCTATTTCTGTTGATGGGGGCTGGACGGCGCAGTAATTACAGCATAAAATCGCTAGCACAGGCATCATCCCAGGCTTCGAAAAATTCGCCAAGATGTGGACGTTTAGCTTTTTCGCCGTCGATTAGTGACAATATATCGCCCACGGATTGGTTGTAATTTTCGGTGGAAAGTACGCCGCGATGGTGCATATAGCGCAAATAAACCAGATAGGTGTTCAATACATCAGTCTCGCAATAATCCCGGATTTCTTTGACTTTTTTGTCGTCATACATCTGGGCTACATTTGCCCCGTCAACCCCAAATTTGCCGGGAAAACCAAGCACTGAACATACTTCATTTAATTTTATCCGTGCTGATGCGCCAAAATCCGACAAGGCTTCCAGTAAATCACAATGCCAATCTAAACTATATCTTGAAGTGTAGCTATTCCATTTATCACCGGAATTATATAGCCATGGCGCGGCGATGCCGTGTACCATCGCGCGATATTTTAACACCGGCAGATCAAATGAACGGCCATTAAAACTGACCAGGCGCGGTCGGGACTTGCCTAAATATGAGAAAAACCCCTCCAATAATTCCTTCTCGGATGCGCCTTCTTTGCCACCTGAGCGCAGCTCTTTTATATGATATGATTCTCCAGAACCGGCGCGTTCAATTTCTGCATCAAGAAAGCTTATGGCGACAATTTTATGAAATGGCTGACGCAAAAACGGATTTTTGCCGTCGGTAATTTTTAGGTGGTACTCCTCCATCTGTGAGCGCAATTTGCCTTCATCACGCTCATCACTGCCTGTTAAATTAAATACACAGGAAGTATCCGGGATTGTTTCAATATCGAAAACGAATAATGATTGGTGCTGCATAATTTTTTCTTCTATAGTTTTTATATTATAGTATTTTTCATTTGAAGTGACCGGTTGTCATTCTTCGAATTCATAAAATTCACCTATTAAATATAGGCTAAAATTTTACTCCCCTTGAACTCCTACGGTCACATCAAAGCAAAAACACTATAGGACTTACGCATGAAGTCGTCTTTTTGTTTGTTTTGTCGTTAAAAATAACTTAAAAATACTCATGTATTTCGTGTACACTCCGTTTTTTAGAACATTTTTGCCTAAAAACAAATCAAAAATACTCGTCATGCGTAAGTCCTACATATGTTATAATGGAGCTTTGTAATTTAGGAAACATAATTTTATGCAAAAGATACTCGTCTTTATATTAACCGCTATATTGCTGGTTTCAAATGCAAGCGCAGCTTCGATTATACGTGATGCAGAGATTGAACATGTAATCAGAAAAATAGCTAATCCAATCTTTCGCGCTGCTGACTTACAACCGGAAAGCATTAATATTTATATAATAAATGATAGTGACATTAATGCTTATGTGGCAGGCGGGCGCAATGTTTTCTTAAATACCGGGCTGATTGGTATGTCCGATGACTCTGCTGTTTTGGCTGGCGTTATTGCTCATGAGACTGGGCATATTGCTGGCGGACATCTGTTGAAAGGCTCTAAAAATATCAAGGATACGACTATTAAGGCCACTTTGGGTTATGTATTGGGGTTGGCGGCAGCTGCCGCCGGGTCGCCACAAGCTGGAATTGCCATTGCATCCGGTGCAGGTCACGTCGCACAAAGACAGCTTCTAAAACATACAAGATCAAGTGAAGAACAGGCAGATCAGGCCGCATTATCATATCTTGATAAAACCGGTCAATCAGCCAGTGGTCTACTGGAATTATTGGAGGTTTTGTATAGTAACGAAATTACTATATATGGTGAGTTGAATCCTTATACTTTAACACATCCTCTAAGCAGGAAGCGTATTTCGTATGTAAAAAGGCATCTGCAAAAAAACCCGTCTAAAGAAACTCCTGCATTATTTTTTAAACGGGCATCAGTAAAGCTGAATGCTTTTTTAGATAAATATGAGGTGACATTAAAGAAATTTCCCAAGTCTGATAATAGTGTCGTTGCACGTTATGCCAGAGCCATTGCTTATTATAAAGTACCGGATATAAAAAAATCTCTACATGAGATAGATTTGTTATTGACTGACTATCCAAATGAGCCGTTTTTTAATGAGTTAAAAGGTCAGATACTCTTTGAAAATGGTCGGATTCAGGAGTCGATTAAATATTATAATAAGGCTAATGATTTTATAAAAAATTCGGCACTGATAAAAATTAGTCTGGCTACGGCGCAAATTTCTGCTGAGGATGAAGGTTTGTTGCCATCTGCGATAAATAATTTAGAGCAGGCTTTAATTATCGAAAAAAATAATGTTTTCGCGTGGCGGCAATTGGCGATTGCTTATGGAAGGAGCGGCGATTTGGCTATGTCCAATATAGCTTTGGCGGAGGAGGCTTTGCGTTTGAGAAAGAAACAAGATGTGAATAAATTCGCTGAACTGGCAAAACCTCATATAAAGCCAGGATCACCGGCTGATTTAAGATTACAGGATATTCAGGCTTTAGTAAAAAATAGTACGGACTCTCATTGAACTTGCTATATGTACTCTGAAATAAGTCTTTGCGCTATCTGAACCGCATTTAGCGCAGCGCCTTTCCTTAAATTATCTGAAACCACCCAAATATTCAGACCGTTTTTTATGGTAGGGTCTTTGCGTATTCTGGACACAAAAGTAGTATCCTCACGAGCACACTCAACCGGAGTTGCATATTGTCCGTCGGCAGGGTTATCCATCACTGAAACTCCCTCGGCATTACGCAGAATATCACGCGCGTCTTCGACTGAGATCGGGTTTTCAAACTCAATATTTATTGATTCAGCATGGCAATTAAAAACGGGAACACGCACACAAGTTGCGGTGATTTCAATCGAAGGATCAAGGATTTTTTTGGTTTCATTGACCATTTTCATCTCTTCTTTAGTATAACCATCATCCAGAAAATCATCTATTTGCGGAATCACATTGAAGGCAATCTGGCGAGGAAATTCATGTGGAGGAAGCTTTTTGTTTTCATAAATGCCTTTAGTCTGCCTGAATAATTCATCCATCGCCAATTTTCCGGCACCGGAAACGGATTGATAAGTCGACACCACAAGCCTTTTGATTTTGGCGACATCATGCAAAGGTTTTAACGCCACTAGCATCTGGATGGTTGAGCAGTTGGGGTTGGCAATGATATTGCGGTTTTTGTAATCAGCAATCGCGTCAGGATTTACTTCGGGAATGATAAGCGGGACATCGTCATCCATACGAAAATGTGAAGTATTATCGATTACAATACAGCCAGATTCAGCTGCGCGCGGCGCATGAATAGCGGATACGGATCCACCTGGAGAAAATAATGCAATGTCAGTTCCAGCAAAATCATAATCATCAAGCACTTGAATTTTTAAGGTTTTTGTTTCGCCAAAGCTTACAATTTTATCTTCTGAACGTTTTGATGCAAGAGCAACAATTTCGCTAATGGGGAAGTCGTATTCGTCTAAAATAGACAAAATTTCACGGCCTACATTACCGGTAGCGCCAACAACTGCGATTTTATATGACATTCTATTAAACCAAAATTTTAATTAAAGGACGCGCATTATAACAGATTAGAATATAATTTACTATACTTTAAGCACGAGAATGCTAGAGTCTGTTAACAGACTCTAGATATAACATATGAAAAAACCTGATAAAGACTCACTTTTGCAATTTGAATCGGCCTTATCGGCGGCGTATAAGGCTATATCCGGTGAAGAAAATTCGCAGGTGATTTTTGCCGATGATGACCAGGATGTAAATATTCTAAAGGAAAATAATCTAAAAATTCCAAGACCGCGAGCGGCGGTATCAAAGAAAAAAATATCTGCGATAAGAGGGAGCGCCGATAGTGCTGCATTGCAATTACGTTATCATAATAGCAAAATTCACCAGAAATATCTGCCGCAAAATCAAGATGCAATTGATTTATTTAATGCTGCTGAAAATGCTCGTATAGAGTCCCTTGGCGCGATAAATATGAAAGGTGTCGCAAAAAATATCAATGCGAAAATCACAGAACATTTCCAAAAAAACGGTTATAATAGTTTGAATAAGCTGAAAGCTGCGCCTTTGGATGAGGTTTTGGCGCTGATTATTCGTAAGCAGTTAACCGGTAAAAATCTTCCTAAAGTTACTGAAAAAATGATGGAAAAATGGGGCAATACTTATAAATTAAAACTCTCGGATTATTTAGAAAATCTAAAAGAAAATATCCAAAATCAGGAAAATTTTGCAAAAATTATTAAGGATATTATCAAAGATCTTGAATCGCTGGAAGGAGAAAATGAGCAAAGAGAAGAAGGCGATAATTCCGATGAAAGCCAGTCTGGCAAGGAGCAGCAGGATGAAACAAGTGAGGAGCCAGAGTCGGAAGAGCAAAAAAAATCATTATATGAAGTGGTTGAAGGAAATAAAAATGGAGAAGCAAAGGCCGGGCAAATTATGCAGGATCAGAGTGATTCCAGCTCGGATGAGCCGGCTTTGCGCCGCAACTGGGAGTATAAACCAGAGCATTTTCATGAATATAAAATTTTTACCAATGAATTTGATCAGATAATAAAAGCTGAGGAATTATGCGATATTGAAGAGCTGATTCACCTGCGCAAACAGCTTGATCTAAAGCTATCGAAGCTAAAAGCTGTCACGCGCAAACATGCCAATCAGTTTTTGCATAAGCTGCAAGCCAGGCAAAAACGAACCTGGCAATTTGGTCTGGAATCGGGCGTGATTGATAGTAGTAAACTAGCGTTGCTGATTGCTGATCCGAACTATCTGGAGTATTACAAAGCAGAAAAAATCACCGATAATAATGACACCGTTGTCACTCTTTTACTGGATAATTCAGGCTCGATGCGCGGGCGACCGATCACGGTTGCGGCGATGAGCGCGGAGATTTTATCCAAGACTTTGGAATCATGCGGGATAAAAGTAGAGATTCTGGGGTTTACGACAGTTGAATGGAAGGGCGGTAAATCGCGCGCAAAATGGATTAATGATAATAGTCCAAAAAATCCAGGACGGCTGAATGATCTGCGACATATAATTTACAAATCGGCGGATATGCCTTGGCGCGGCGCCCGCAAGAATCTTGGGATTATGCTGAAAGAAGGGATTTTGAAGGAGAATATTGATGGTGAGGCGATCAGCTGGGCCTGTAGCCGCCTGGCATTTCGTCCGGAAAAACGGCGCATTTTGATGGTTATATCCGACGGTGCGCCGGTCGATGATAGCACCATTTCTTCAAACTCGCCGTCCTATCTGGATAATAATCTGAAGGATATCATCCATCTGGTAGAAAAACATCATGATATTGAAATGATTGCAATCGGCATCGGCCACGATGTGACCAGATATTATGACAATGCTGTGATCATCCGCGACGTTGATGAGCTAGGAGATGCTATGTTTAAAGAACTGGGCGAGCTGCTCGATGCGGCGGCTTAATCCTTCCGTGGATATTTCAACTCCGATGGAAAAATTCTGTGTAGTAAAACAGCTACAACTATGATGAATGCACAACCGGCCATGGTTGGCAGGAAAAGGAAGCCTTCGCCATTGCTGTAATAAAAGTATATCAGCAAAGGAATGGCTCCAGCGGGAGGGTGGGTGACGCGAAGATAAGCCATGATCGAAATTGTAAGGGCTAGCATAAGGCCGATTGTCCACCATTGGTGCGGCAAAAATGCAGCTAATATTATTCCAATCAGCGATGCTATCAAATAGCCGCCAAAAACATTGATCGGCTGGGCGAATTCCTCATGTGGTGAGGTATATATCGTTATACAGCTTGCAGCGAAAGGTGCAACAACCATAGGAGTTTCAGAAAAATAACTGATTGCGGAAAGCAGGGTCATAGTAAAAAAAGCCTTAACACCAGACCTTAAGCAGCCAAAAAACGAAAGTGGTTTTTGATGGCGTTTTACAAGGCTGGCCAGAAATTCTTTAGTATTTTTCATGCGGTTCCTAGAAATTTTCTTTAACCCATGCAAGTGCGCGACTAAATGAGTTAGTAGGTTTTTGCTGATGAATGCTAAAGGTAAAATTATTGTCCGTCAATTTTTTTGCTACTAACTGCAGCATGCCGGCGCATGTAGAAAAGGCCGGGCCTTTGGTGCTCTCGGCCATCCCTTCAATAAATTCAGGCCGGCCAATCCGTACTTGTTTTGTAAAAACCTGTTCTGCTAACTCTTTTATTCCAGATAATTGGCTGGAACCGCCAGTTATTACTATATTTCCGCCCATTCTGGCAAAGGGTGAAGAATCGAGTTTGTTGTTAATCATTTCAAAAATTTCTTCAACGCGCGGAGATATTATCGGCGGTAGCGAGGATCTTTCTATAGCAACCATCTCGGCATTGCCATCCTCGCCAAGCTGAGGAATGTCAATCATTTCCCGTTCATCTTTAGGGCTTAGAAAAATATTTCCATACAGATTTTTTATACGCTCAGCACTTTCGATATTAGTTGAAAGACCCATGGCTATATCATTTGTTATGTGCGACCCGCCAACGGCAATGGTGCTGGTATAAATTATATTATCGTTTTTAAAAATGGCGATAGATATATTGCCACTGCCAATATCAATCAGGGTTACACCAAGCTTTCTCTCATCCTCTTTTAAACAGGACATGCCGGACGCATATCCAGAAGAAATAAAGTCTTCTACATCAAGATGACAACTGGCCAGACAATTTGTAATATTATTGATTGCCGTCGAAGAGGCGGTGATCACATGGAAAACAGCTTGTAATTTGTGGCCATACATACCGACTGGATTTTTTATCCCACCGGTTCCGTCGATGAAGTATTCAATTGGAACGCAGTGAATCACTTCCAGGTCGCGGTCTTTATATTTTTCGCAAGCCTGCATAATCAAACGGTTAATATCACGACCACTAACAGATTGTGATATTAGATTAGATTCAGCTTTTATAAGATTGGATGTTTGGTGCGAACCTGCAATATTTGCCGTCACTGAATCAACATTAATTTGTGCCATTTTTTCTGCAGCTGCTATGGCGGAGCTGATCGACTTCTCCGCAAGTTTTATATCTATTATATTTCCGGATTTGAATCCTTGGGCAACCTGGTGGCCAATACCTAATATTTCAATGCTGCCGCTGGCCTCTATCCGAGCGATAAAACAGACAACTTTGGCGTTGCCTATATCCACAGTAGCTATATAATTATTATTAAGTTTAGACATTTTTTAGTTACTGCACATACATTTTGTCGGCTATTCTTAAATCAATATTCCTAATATTGCTATCAAGAATTTTAGTTTCTTTATGATTTTCTGTTAAGAATTCCCAAGCCTGGCCGGCATCTTTTTCAGGCAATTTAACTTCTATGCCGTTATGCATTCTTATATTCCATCTGCGTTTACTGACTCTAATAGCCGATGAAACCATGTTTTTTGTGTCTTTATCCCGTTTAATCATTTTTAGCAAACTGCCTGCATGTGACGGCACATCTTTTCCTACCAAAATTATTAAGTCAGAAAAATTATCCAGGCTTTTATCATGAATAATTTCGCCGTCGCTGTCTATTAAACTCACTTCGCCATTATTCTGCCATAGTGCAGTTGGAATTTTTTCAATCATTCTGATGCTTAAAGTAGATGGTAATTGCCTTTCAACTTCTGCATATTTTACCCAGGTTAAGTCCTCAAGTTTTTCCTTAGTTTTTTGCAGGTCAATATTGCCCAAAGGTTCACCGATTGTTAACGATTCGCTATTATTATTTTGTATGGTAATTGCGCCTAAAATATCGTCTTTGGAGGTATATTTCTGTCCTTCAAGCAATATGTCTTTTAAAACTAGCCCGGCTTGTTTCGAGATGGAACTTTCAAAATCGTCAATATCAGAGGCAAGTTCGTGATACTCTCCTGAATAATAAAACCATGAGGAAAATGAAACCAGGGCAATAACAGCCAGGATAGTTGGAGCAGTTACTACATATCTGGTAAGTAAAAAAAGCGCGTAAAAAAAGAACTGTGCTACAAAAAAGATTGTAGATTTTTTCTTGGATCGCCTAGCTCGCTTTTTTCTGAATAACACCATGAGAAAAACATAGCATATAGTATTTTATGATTCTATAGAAACCTCTGCAAAAGTATTCTTGCAGAGGTTTCTATTGTTAATAAAGCCATTTAACTATCTGAATTCTACTATTGCCATAAGTTCTATTTTCCAGCTCTTCAAATCCATCTGGAAGCTTAAGTTTTTCTTTTTTGCCAGATTCAATAACTATAACTGCGTCTTCTTCCAGCCAGTTGCCGGATATTAAATTTTTAAGCGATTTATTAACCAATCCTTCGCCATAAGGAGGGTCGATAAAAATAAGGTTGCATGGGAATCTAGATGGAGGAGGGCAGGCAGAATCCCCGCGGATAAAGGAGCAATTTGCTTCTTCTCCAAGGGTTATAAGATTTTTACGTGCGATATTAAGATGATCTTGGTCAATGTCGATTAAGACAGCGGCTTCCGCTCCGCGAGACAAAGCTTCGATTGATAAAGCACCGCATCCGCAATATAAATCGAGAACTTTACAGCCGTCTAGTAGTGAATTTTCACCGTCGTTGAATTGGCCATGGCTAAGGATGTTGAACAAGGCCTCGCGCGCCATTCCTGTTGTTGGGCGTAATTTTTTACTGCTGACTGTTTCAATTCTTCTACCGCGATACTTTCCTGAAATAACTTTCATATTAAAACCCCGTTTGCTCTTTAAGCGTTTTTTGCAGTACTTGTTTAACTTGTCCTTTAGGCAGAGATCCAAGTTGAAACGGGCCATATGAAGTTCTGATAAGTCGATTAACTTCTAAGCCTGCATAGGCCAGCATCTTCCGAATTTCCCGGTTTTTCCCTTCAGTTAGAGCGATATTTAACCAGCTATTGCCACCTTGCTTTTTCTCTATTTCTATTTCTGCTTTAGCATAGCGTATTTGGTCAATTGTTGCACCATTTTTTAGGTGTTGCAGTTTTTGCTCGTCGATTTTTCCATATGCGCGAACTCGATAGCGTCTGATCCAGCCAGTTTGCGGCAGTTCTAAATGCCTTGCTAATTTGCCATCATTGGTTAAAAGAAGGATTCCTTCCGAGTTATAATCAAGCCGGCCAACTGTAACTACCCTTGGCATATCCGATGGTAAAATATCGAAGATGGTTGTGCGTCCTTGCGGGTCTTTGTTAGAAGTTATCGAGCCAGACGGCTTATGAAAAAGCCATAATTTTGTTTCGTCTATTTGCGGAAGGGCTTTGTTATTGACGATAATTTTATTGCC
>JAJRPW010000152.1 GCA_024280585.1 Alphaproteobacteria bacterium | reverse complement strand
TTATTATGAACAAAAAACAAATGGTTATACTAACAATAAACGAAATCACCTGATTCTTTGTAATAGACGAAACACAAGAACCAATCGCCAAAAAACCGCCTGCCATTAACACGCTCCCCAAATAACCCATAAAAATTGCGCCATTATCAGGGGCACCCAAATAATTTACGGTAAGCCATATCGGAAATGTCAGAAATAAAGCAATCGTACCAAAAGCCCATGCCGCAAGGTATTTGCCCAGAACAGCGTCAAATGTAGAAATTGGCAAAGTCATCAGCAACTCAATAGTGCCAAGCCGCCGCTCTTCCGCCCATAAACGCATTGAAATAGCTGGAAACAAGAACAAATAAAGCCAGGGATGCCAGGTAAAAAACGACTGCAGCTCCGCCTGACTATAACCATAAAAATTACCCATATAAAACGTAAAAATCCCGGACATAAGCAGGAAAACTACGATCACAACGTAAGCCACCGGAGTTTCAAAATAACCGACAAGCTCCCGCTTAAATATAACGCCAATATTCCTCACAAATCACCCCTTATTTTTCTTGGAATCAATAGTTAAATGCCGAAATGACTCGTCCAATTGCCCGGTCTTTTGGTAAATTTCCTCGACCACCACTTTCTTTTTGCGAATCGCCTCCCCAACTTCTTTTAAAATTGGCCTGCCTTTTTTAGGGCACACAATCAGACCGCTTTTACCGTTCATATTGACTTTATCGACGTCTTTTATCTTAAGAATACTGCTCAAAACTCTGTCTACAACCGGGCTTTTTAACTTCACAACCACTGCATTATGCCCCGGAGAATTTTTTGCTAATTCTTCAGGTGTCCCGCTCGCCACAATCTGCCCCCTGGCAATAATAATCGCCCTCCCGCAAACCGCCTGAACCTCTTCCAATATATGAGTTGAAATAATAATTGCCTTATCCTTTGACATCGACCGAATAAGCGTCCTAACTTCATGTTTTTGATTCGGATCAAGCCCATCCGTCGGCTCATCCAGAATCAAAACATCCGGATCATGCAAAATAGCCTGCGCCAACGCCACCCGACGCTTATAACCTTTCGAAAGAGTTTCAATAGTTTGATATAAAACATCGCCAATATTCAGCGTATCAACAACATATTCAAGCCGTTCCAAAAACTGGTTTTCACCCATCCCCCGGATTTCTGAAATAAATTTCAGGAACGCAACAGGAGTCATATCATTATAAAGTGGCCCGCCTTCAGGCAAATATCCGATATGTTTTTGCGCCGCTATCGTATCTTGCCAAACATCCTTACCGCAAATAAAAACACCGCCTGCCGTCGGCGGCAAATAGCCTGTTGCCATACGCATTGTCGTGGTTTTTCCGGCGCCATTTGGCCCCAAAAAGCCCAAAACCTCACCCTTTCGTACAGAAAAAGAAAGATTTTTAACCGCCTCAAAACCCTGAAAGATTTTACTTAAATTCTTCACCTGAACAAAATCGCCCATAAGCAAAAACTCCTACTTGGAAAATAAACCGCAAGTAGTAGATTCTAGCGCCTAAACAAAAAAAGTCAATCCATCAAAAATAATTTTTCAGAAAAATTGTGCTAAAATTATCATTTTGTAATATTGGGAATAATAGAACAGCCCGCACGTGCTTGGTCAAGTAGTATGCTATTATCGGACGCCTCTCAACTTCGGCCTTGGCGCTCTGTAATCAAAAGATGCAGTTTTGTAATTCTTGGATTTGTAACTTGAATTTTTAAAACGATTTCCTGCCCTTATAACCCTACTTTTCAAAGGTTTTAACTTGGGAATGGGCCACTGCGCTTTGGCAAATTCAACAGGCTTCAAAACCGGCTTTGGCACCATGCCAGTATATAATCTTTCGCTACCAACCTTACCCCTCGCTATTTTATAAAACGCTCTATCCAGAAGCTTAACCATATGGCGGTCACGCCTTTTTGAGGTTTTTCCGCCCATCACCACACCAACAATACTGCGACCACCACGTCGCGCAGATGTAACAAGATTAAACCCCGCAGCTCGTATATAGCCCGTTTTCAAACCGTCCGCCCCTCTATAAGTCTTTGCCACCCTATTATGGGAACGATATACTCTTCCTCGGTAATAAAACTTGGTTCTGTCAAATAAGTGATAAAATTTTCTGTGATCACGACGGAGCGCCACAGCCAACCTCGCCATATCATACGCAGTGGTTTTTTGCCTGCGATCATGAAGCCCCGATGCATTCCTGAAATTACTATGATTCATGCCCAAACGCTTGGCCATTCGGTTCATCATAATTGCAAATTGCCACTCACTTCCCGCAACAGCCTCCGCCAAAACAACCGCAGCATCATTGGCTGATTTTACTACAACCGCCAATATTGCATCCTGAATTTTAATCCTTTGCCCTCGTCTCAGCCCTAGTTTACTTGGGGATTGTGATGCTGCCCGCGATGAAACCTTAACTTTTTGGTGCATTTTTAACTTGCCTTTATCAATAGCTTGAAAAGTTAAATACAACGTCATCATCTTGACCAAAGAAGCGGGATGTCTATATTTGCCAGCATTTTCCTGATGCAGAACAACACCAGTTTCGGCATCAATCACCAGCGACGCATATTTGGGATTCGCACGCGCAACATCCGGAACCACAGACAAAGCAACGGTAAACAAAGTAGCGACGACAATAAGAGTTCTAAAATTTATTCTACCTAAATAATTCACAAAATAACTCATTGATTAATAACATTAAATCTCAACTATTGATTATAGCACAAAAATCTTTTGCAATCAAAGATTTTATATATAAACATCACCAAAACCAGAGGCTTTGTTATTAAAACAAATTGACTAGGGTTTATCAAACACAAATTATTTTAATCCACATTTTTATATTCATCCCTTTAGCCCGGTTTTTTCTATAGTTTTACGCATATGATCAGGCAATTCGGCCTCAACCTCCAACTTTCGGCCTATAAAATCTGGAATGGAGATTTTTTTTGCGTGGAGATGAAGTTTTTTATCAATTCCATCAACGAACGAAGTTTTTCCGCCATATTTTCCATCACATAATATCGGTGTACCGAGTTCAAGCGCATGCACGCGAAGTTGGTGTGTTCGCCCTGTCACTGGCCGCATCTCCAGTAAACTCAGGCCATTTGCACTACTCAAAACTTTGTAATTCGTTACTGCCTCTTGCCCATCATCACCAGATTGAACTTTCTGCCTGCCCTGCCCTGACTCACGTTTTGCAATAGGAATATCGATCTTACCCGATTTTTTTGCCGGCACACCAACCACAACTGCCCAATAAATTTTCTTGACATTTTTATCACGGAAAGCTTCGGTGAGTTTAGCTGCAATCGACGTTTTTCGTGCTAAAAGCAGCACCCCGCTTGTATCTTTATCAAGTCTATGCACCAATTTTGGTCGTTCAATCGATTCAAATTGCAAAAAATCCAGAAAACCATCGACATTATCCTTCACCCCGCTCCCGCCCTGAACAGCTAAGCCATGTGGCTTATTTATCGCCAAAACATCTTCATCTTTATATATAACATTCTCTCGTAAAATTTTGATATATTTAGATTTTTTGTTAATTTCTCTGGAAGGTTTTTTAGTATCTAAATCACTTTCCTGTAGCGGCGGCACACGAATAACCTGCCCCTCCTCCACTCTAAAACTAGCCTTAACTTTTTTGCCGTCCACCTTGATTTGCCCTTTACGCAGAGCTTTTTCGATATACCCATGGCCAACCTTGGGATAATGCCGGGAAAACCAGCGATCCAGACGAATTCCATCATCTTCTTTAGATATTTCAACTTGCTTTACACTCATATCAAACCACCGCACGCACGAGATATAACCCGGCAAACAAAGCTAAAATCGAAACTAAAACTGACGAAATAATATAGATCGCACCCTGCCCTAAATGTCCGTTTTCAATCAAACTTACAGCATCCAAAGAAAACGCCGAAAATGTTGTAAAGCCGCCTAAAATACCGATGGCGACGAACGCCCGCAGCTCCATGCTATGCGGCAATGTTTTGGCCAAATAACCTATAAAAGCACCCATTATAAATGAGCCTAAAATATTGACGATAAGAGTTCCATATGGGAAAGAAATTCCGAGCCAATCGGTCGCACGCATCGACACAAAATAGCGCAAAACCGCGCCAATCGCCCCGCCAGCCGCAACATATATATACATCATTTTGCGCTCCTTAATTTTTCCCAATAATCCAAACGCTTCTTCAGATCTCGTTCAAAACCGCGCTCAACGGGATTATAGTACTTTTTTCGACCCATGTCCTCAGGAAAATAATTCTGTCCGGAAAAAGCTTCAGGCGTGTCATGATCATAGATATAACCGTCCTTATAGCCGATTTCTTTCATTAATTTTGTCGGAGCATTCAGAATATATTTCGGCGGCGGCAAGGAGCCATTGCTTTTTGCATCTTTAACGCATGCTTTATATGCCATATAGGAGGCATTCGACTTGGGAGCAGTCGCTAAATAGACCACCGCCTGGGCGATTGCCAGCTCTCCCTCGGGTGATCCAAGGAAATTATAGGCATCTTTGGCGGCATTAGCCTGCACCAGCGCATTTGGGTCAGCAAGCGCGATATCTTCAACGGCAAAACGCACCAAACGCCGGATAATATACATCGGATCTTCGCCGCCATCGAGCATCCGCGCACACCAATAAAGTGCAGCATCAGGGTCGGATCCACGCAAGGATTTATGCATCGCACTGATTAGATTATAATGCCCATCCTGACTTTTATCGTATAGCGGCATACGTTTTTGCAGGATTTCCAGCAGCTCTTTCGCGTCAATCTCCTCTGCTCGATCAAGGGCAAATAATTCTTCGCACATCCCCAACAAATATCGACCATCACCATCGGCCATAGCACATAACATCTCACGCGCTTCCGATGATAAAAATAGTTGTTTTTCAAAGTGTTGTTCGGATCTATTAATAATTTCCTTTAAGGACTCTTCATCCAAAGCATTAAGTATCAGAACCTTGCATCGTGACAAAAGTGCTGAGTTTAGCTCAAAAGATGGGTTTTCCGTCGTCGCACCAACTAAAGTTATAGTTCCGTCCTCGACAAAGGGGAGGAAAGAATCCTGCTGCGCTCGATTAAAACGATGGATTTCATCAACCATAAGCAGTGTTTTTTTGCCTGATTGCGCCCGCATCCCAGCGCTTGCAAAAATTTTCTTTAAGTCCGAAACGCCGCTGGTTACAGCCGAAACGCTATCAAAATAATAATCACCCTTATCCGCCAAAAGCCTGGCAATAGTGGTCTTTCCACAACCTGGCGGTCCCCATAGAATCAGACTAGGAATATGCCCAGTTCCCAGCAAACGCGCCAAAGACCCATCTGCGCCCAATAAATGAGCCTGCCCCACAACCTGCGCCAAATCGGCAGGACGCAATCGATCCGCCAACGGCTTATTTACATCATTTAATTTTGGATTATCTAGTAGTGATTTCATAAGTGGATATTAATAATTATCCGAAAGAAGTGCAAGAAATTTACAGATTAACTACCTTTCCTTGCCCAACACCAAACAAACCTTGTAAAAAATCTATACCAATTTGTAAGCCAGCCGGGTCAATTCCATGCCCCAACCCCTCGCGCGAATAACCCGCAACAGGCAATTGCATCGTTTGCAGGACAGACATAGCATCCTTAAACGCCTCAAATGGTACAATATCATCATCTTCGCCATGAACCAGGCAAATATCCGGCGCGGATTTCATCTCATCTTTGAGCAAATGCGGTGCAACCAACGCACCGGAATAGCCCAAAACACCAGCTAAAGGACGCTCACGCCGAAAAGCTGCATATAAAGAAAGCATAGTCCCTTGTGAAAACCCGAGCAGAGCCACATCTTCGTCCTCAAGACCCAGTTCCTGCTTTTTACTGTCAATAAATTGATTCAAAATCGGAGCCGCATTTTTTACACCCTCAAGGATTTTTTCCTCGGAACGATCCATTAAACTGAACCATTGCAAGCCATATGGAGCCATATCACAAGGATAGGGTGCATTTGGACAGGAAAAATGCACATCCGGCATAGCCTTAGCGAAATGCGGCACTAGCCCATAAAGATCGTCACCATTTGCACCCAAACCATGCAGTAAAATTACTAATTTACTGGCTTTTTTGCCAGATGCAGGAGCCTGCTCCGGCCCGGATAACTCAATGATTTCTGCCATATTTTTTCCTATGATTTTTCCAAAAAAATATCAGATATTCAGCACAAGCACAATAGGAAATCTAAGCGTTTTTAATTTGAGCACCGCCGCTTCGAGAGCCATTTTTCTGCACCCATGTCACAGATGAAGTTTCCATACCCAAACCTTCCTCCTCAATAACATCCATCGAAGCTTTTTCTCTATGGGCAAAGCCGTTTTTATGCACCGAAGCTGTTTCATATTCACCGCTAGCAAGGAGGACAGAAGGAAGCCTGCCTCGTTTTTCACGAAGAACTAATTCACCGCTCTCTTTGTTTCTCTTATAGGCAGTAATAGTTTCCGCTTCATTATTATAACAGAAGGAATTGCCGTATTTATCATCTCTTACAGTCCAGTATTCATAACTATTTTCTGGATCCTGCTCATATTTCACTTTTTGGCCTTTTCTATTAGTAGTAAAGAAATACTCCTGCCCATCTTCTTCAAGATAAGTTACAAACCGTCCCTTCTCGGTTTCCCGAGTTTCTCTTTTTACCTCAACTCCGAAGAATTTATAGGCATTAATCAGATATGCAGGTGTGAATTCACTTTCTTTTTTAAGACCTTCTTTTTTCAGAGTTTCTGCATCTATCGTCGTATCATCCAACGGCACAACAATATCCTGCGGCACCAAAGACACGCCACACCCGGCCTTCTCAGCTTTTTCTATATGGCCATGACTATCATCAATAACATAAACCTCAGAGTTTTTCATCACGCTTGCATCTGCCTTCGCTAGATCTATATGCGGTTCTTTGCCATACATAAAACCTGGATATGTTGCAGGTTCAAGCCCAGAAACACCTTCAAACAATCCAGCTTTTATGTAATCATTTGGATAATTGCCGTGTACATCTATTTTGGCGATTTCATCTTCCCTAAGGCCGATATGCCGTAATATTTCTCCCCCTACATAAGCATGTTGCGTGAATGATACCAACGCAGCTCCATCACCATTTTCCAAGACTCCACGGATTAAATCCCTTATATGTGTAGGGTTTTTCGGCCCAGTTTTCGGATCATTTAGTAATTCCTGCACTTTTTTAAGGTTTGGCGCAGGATCAACTGCCAATTCGACACTTTGTAATTTAGCATCGAACTCTTCATTTTTCTTATCCCGCGCCGGACAAGAAACCACCGGCTCTCCGTTTTTTATAGAGAAGCTAAGGCTATTGATGAAATCTATATCTTCCTGACTAGTAAAATCCGCAAAATTAGTAATTTCTATATGCTGAATTTTGCCTGAACCTTCCTCACAAACTGCAAATCTTGGTGCAATAGACTGTAGTGCCGAGTGAAAATGTGCATTCACCAATGTTTTATCTATATCCAGCAATAATAATTTTTCAGGCTTTTTTGTAACCGAATCGGCGTGATTAACAGAGGTTAGCTTTCTTCTTGCTGCACCTTGCGATG
>JAJRPW010000151.1 GCA_024280585.1 Alphaproteobacteria bacterium | reverse complement strand
CTTCATTCTTTGTACTAATAATTGGTCAAATGGTGCGTTAGACGTAAGATCGCCAATTTTTTGGTTGAGTTGCTCATGCTCTTCTAAAAGCCCGGCCAATTCTTTTCTTGCTTTTTCTTCACTCATTTTTTTACCAAAATATTTCTGATACGCCTTAATAAACTTATATTGTCAAACATATATTAAAAGTAGAAATACTATAACATAATTTTATACTAGTTTCAATTAACATTAATGACAGTTTAAAAAAATATTTATACATTAAAAATAAAGACCGAAAATTAGAATAAAATCCTTGATTTATCTTCCATATCATAATATCTATTTATGGGTGCGTTAGCTAGATTTTGCTTTCATTTAAATTCTGTAATTAGAGAACTTTTTTGTTATGAAAAAATTATCATACTTTGTTGTTTATACGATCATATTTATGCTTTACTCAGTTGGTGCTATTGCGCAGGTGAAGGATAAAACGTTTAAGGCGTGGACGGTCTATACAACAAATCTGCAGGGGCAGAAAACCTGCTACATCGCCTCTTTTCCCAAGAGCAAGACCGGGAATTATAAAAGACGCGATGAGCCATATTTCCTCGTCACCAACATCGAAGATGGCAGCGATGAGGTCAGCACCTCTGCTGGGTATAAATACAAAAAAAACAGCGATGTCCGTGTTAATATAAACGGCAAAAAATTCAAAATGTTCACGAAAGGCGAGCTGGCCTGGGCGTCGGATAGCATTGGCGACACCCAAATGGTGAAAACTATGAAGAAGAAAAACACGATGAATGTGCGCGGCACTTCGATTAAAGGAACTTATTCAATCGATCGCTATTCTTTAAGTGGCTTTACTGCCGCACATAAGCGCATGAAATCACTTTGTAAATAATCGATGGCCAGACAATTTGATATAAAAAAACCTGTAGCGCCTTACGTTTTTATTACGGGTGCCGGGCCGGGCGATCCTTCCCTTTTGACCCTAAAAACTCACCAGCTTATCACCCAGGTTGCCGACATAGTTGTCTACGACCGTTTGATACCGGATGAAATAATTGGCCTTATACCTGAAAATATCGAGAAAATTTATGCTGGCAAGTCATGCCGCAAACATCATATGACACAAGATGAGATCAATCAGCTGCTTGTTGATGAAGCTAAAAAAGGTAAAATTGTTGTCCGCCTTAAAGGTGGCGATCCGTTTATATTTGGCCGCGGCGGCGAGGAAGCTGAATTTCTGGCGAAAAACGGGGTACCAATCGAGATTGTTCCAGGTGTTAATGCTGCCGATGGCTGCTGTGCTTATGCTGGAATTCCGCTGACTCATCGCGGTCTTGCTACTGGCGTTCGCTTCATCACTGGTCATCAGCAAAAAGGCCAGCCGGCAAATCTGGACTGGAAAAATCTGGCCGCTCCCGACACGACATTGGTGATTTATATGGGGCTAACTCATCTTGATGAGATCGCCAAAAATCTTATAAAACACGGGTTGGACAGCAAAACTCCTGCTGCAGCGATTCAGGATGGCACCACAAAAAACCAGAAATCCATCATAACAACATTGGATGAAATCTATGAAAATGTTGAAAAACAAGGGTTTTCCTCGCCTAGTTTGATAATAATTGGCAAAGTAGTTGCGATGTCCGACCTGATAAAAACCTAATGAAGCCAAGGGTTTTAGAGCCAACCGCACCTAACAAACTAAAAAATACAACAAAAAAATACAAATTATAGTAAAAAAAGCTTTACAATAGTATTTTTAAGCATATAATCACTCCAAATTACAAGAAAAGATGAATTTTTTAAGGAATAATTAAGATGGCTATTCAAATAGTATTAACAGCCGAAACAGTTACAGACACTATGTATAGGTATAACCCTGCTCTTTTTGATAAGAATCCGAAGGCAGAAATTCAAGCTACTAAAGAAGAAGCTCCGGAAAGAAAAGCTGGGGTGCTTGGGCGGATACTTACTAGATATGCGGCGAATCGCTTTGAACTTATAAAAGGTCAGCCTACCTTTGAAGAACTTCTTGGAGGCAATAATATTGCACCTGTCGCTGAGCAGACAAAACAAAATCAACCTGTTAAAGTTGAGACTTCAGATGATGGCAAGCTTGCCAAGACTAAGGCGCCAGAGCAAAATAATGCAATAACCACAAACTTTACAGTTAATGAATTGAAGAACTTGATATATAGCAACGATCACGCTATCTCTAAATAAACCACTAACGTATCAAAAAGGAAGAAAGATCATGGGTAAAACGACTGACACAACACCAAATAGCACTCGAGCAAGAAATGATGGCAGTATTTGCAAAAGAACATGGAACAAATATAGAACAAATTCTACCGCTCGAAAGGAATATATTGAAGGGTTAGTTGTTGAAGAAACAGCCGTAGCCTTAAGCCATATATCACTTGCGGGATCTAGCTGGACTGATACTATACCTCCTGCTGCCACTCATACCGAACAAGCTGAACCACGGGAACTAACAAATAGAGCCCTTTCTTTCTAAATTTTGTTGTGTAACAAAACCATAAATTCACAAGAAAAATCTGCTAATTTTGCCGCCACTGAAAGAAGACGCAGTGCCGAGCGCGAGGTAGTTCCTACACATCATTATTAAACTGCATATTAACGAGCTTCGCATACACGCCTTTTTTCTTGATAAGCTGGCTGTGGCTGCCAATTTCTTGCACAGCGCCATTGCCAATAACCACAATACGGTCGGATTTTTGTATAGTAGACAGGCGATGCGCGATGATAATCGTAGTCCTGTCCTGCATTAGGCGATCGAAGGATTGCTGCACCTTCTTTTCATTTTCAGCGTCAAGTGCCGAAGTCGCCTCATCAAGCAGCAATATCTTTGGATTCTTCAAAAATGCCCGTGCGATAGCGATTCTCTGCTTTTCTCCGCCGGAAAGACGCACACCCTTTTCCCCTAAAAATGACTGAAAACCATCCGGGAGTTTCTCTATAAAATCAAGAGCAGCAGCTGATCGTGCCGCATTAATCACGTCATCGTAACCCGCATCTGGATTGCCAAACAGAATATTATCATAGGCCGTACCGGAAAAAATGACCGGATCTTGTGGCACAAGCCCAAATAACCCGCGTAAATCCTTTAATTCCAGATCTTTTATGTTAATTCCGCCGATTATTATATCACCATTTTCAACATCATAAAGCCTCTGAAGCAACTGAAAAACAGTACTTTTTCCTGCTCCAGACGGGCCAACAAGGGCGAGTGTTTCACCATCTTTAATACCAACCGAAAAATCGTTTAACGATGCATGTCCTGGAAAGGTTGGATAGTGAAATGTTACGTTCGCAAATGCTATATTTCCCTTTAAGTGTTCCGGTAAAGCTACTGGATTTTCTGAGTTTTTTATCTTAGACTCGGTTTGTAATAACTCAAATAAACGCTCCGTCGCTCCCGCCGCCCTTTGCAAATCGCCAATAACTTCGCTTATCGCCCCTGTCGCTCCTGCAACTAAAACCGAGTAAAATATAAAGGATGACAGGTTTCCCGCCGACATTTTACCCGATAAAACATCATGGCCACCGATCCATAAAACAAATCCCACCGCACCAAAAACGAATGTAATAACAATTGCGGTCAGCAACGCCCTCACCTTCGCCCGCTTAATTGCAGCCTGCAAAGCTCCGTCAACAAATCCGGCAAAATACTTGCTCTCTAAATCCTCACGAACATACGATTGAATGGTTTTTATTCCATTCAAACTCTCTTCGGCATGCGAAGATATTTGTGCAATTTTATCCTGCGAATCTCTTGAAAGCCACCTTAATTTTCGCCCCAAAATGATGATAGGAGCAACCACAACCGGCACAACCAACATGACAATCAAAGTTAATTTAGTACTCGTAATGAATAATAAAATTATCCCGCCGAAAAGCATCAAGGCATTTCTTAATGCAACAGATAATGAACTGCCGATAACCACTTGAAGTAGCGTTGTATCCGTGGTCATTCTCGATAAAATATCACCAACTTTATTCGTTTCAAAAAATTCCGGCGACAAGCCTATGATATGATTGTATAAATCTCGCCTGATATCAGCAACCACCCGTTCGCCAACCGATGTTATGAAATAAAACCTGGCAAAAGTTCCGATCGCCAGCAGAATCGTTACCGCAAGAAGGAAAAATAGCGACTGATCCAAAATATCAGGATTATTCGCGCCCAGCCCCTGATCCACCAAATAACCTAACCCCTTCCCGATCG
>JAJRPW010000150.1 GCA_024280585.1 Alphaproteobacteria bacterium | reverse complement strand
TCCCGAGGTGGAAGTTTTTGATCTGGCACATTTATATAATGCTGTGGCTTTAATCAAAAAAGGGTTGGTGCCGGCAAATCCGCATGTGCAGTTTGTTACGGGGATTCCGGGCGCGCTGCCTGCGAAAGAGTCTGTTTTGGAATTTCTTTTAAGTGAATTAAAAGCGGAAATTCCAGATGCGACCTGGACGGCGACGGGTGTTGGCAGGCATAGTTTTACCTGCAATAAATGGTCGTTGGCGCGTGGTGGGCATGTCAGAACGGGTCTGGAAGATAATGTGATGATCGAAAAGGGAGTCTTGGCGGAAAGTAATGCCGCGTTGGTTGCAAAAACTGTCAGTTTTATGGCTGAGTTTGATCGCCATCCGGCGTCTGTTGCTGAGGCGCGGGAGGTTTTGCATATTGCTCCTTTTAAAAATAGTGCTAAGCAGGCTGCTTAAATTTGGAGAAAACCATTGGGAAGTATCTTAGATCAGCTTAATGAAAACGCTGAAAAAGCCAAGGAGGAAAACAAAATTCTGAAAGAAAAAATTCAGGATTTAGAAGGCGAAAAAACTAGTCTTGAGGATAAAATATCCGAGATTATTAAGGATGAAACAATACAATAGGAGATAAATATGCCGTACGATATATTAGACAAAGCAACTGAATTTAGCCGTGATTTCGAAGTTGATCCTAAATTAGCGGAGGGGGTCGACGAAAAAACGCTTTTAAATAAGGCGATTGATTTTCTGCATGAAGAATTAAATGAGACAAAAGAGGCTGTTGCGCAAGATGACTTCCCTGAAATTGTTGATGGTTTTGGCGATGTCGCGTTTGTCGCGCTTAACGGGATTTATAAGACGTTCCGTTTTCAAGGCGAATCGCATGAGGCCGCGTTGGGAAAAGCTGAAGAAGTTATGCGGCGTATTTGTGAGGCGAATCTTGGTAAAAAACAAGAGGATGGCACTATAAAATATCTCAATGGCAAAGTGCAAAAGCCCGAAGGCTGGAGCGCCCCGACTTATGATGATTTGAAGGCGGCTTAGGGTTTCATATTACCATCGTTAAAGGGTTTTTGACCTATCGCAGGAGGTTTATTTTCCCAAAGTAACGCATTTAAAACCGATCTCGCTGGCTTGTTCTGTATCGATAATATTCCTTAAGTCGATCAGGATGTTTCCGCTCATATCGGCCAAAACCTGTTGTAAATCCAGTGTTTTAAAGGCATCCCACTCGGTGAGAATAACGATGGCATCGGTGCTGGATATGGCGTCTTCGCTATCGGAGCACCATTTGATCCCGTCTTGCGTTAGGATTTTCTGGGCTTCGCTCATGCCAACCGGGTCGTATGCCCTTATTTTTGCTCCGGCATCAAGTAGCTTTGGAATAATGGAAAGGCTAGGGCTGTAGCGCATATCATCGGTATTCGCTTTGAATGTCAGGCCTAAAATCGCGATTTTTTTGCCGTTAACCGAGCCATCACAGGCGGCGATGATTTTGTCGGCCATGCGTAATTTACGCTCATCATTGGATTTTATGACGGATTCGACGATTTGTGTTGTGGATCCTGCGTCTTTAGCGATATAGGTAAGGGCTAATGTGTCTTTTGGAAAGCATGAGCCACCGTAACCTGGGCCGGGCTGCATGTATTTTCCGCCGATTCGATTGTCCATTCCCATGCCTTGTATGACCATGGATACGTCGGCACCCACATTTTCGCATATGTCGGAAATCTCGTTGGCATAGGCGATTTTCATGGCTAAAAATGCGTTGGAGGAGTATTTTATAAGTTCAGATGTGGCTATATTTGTGAATAAAACCGGCACGCCTTCGCCGATTAATTTGCGGTATAGACGTTGCATGATGTTTTTGGATTCAATTGATTCTGCGCCGATTATGATGCGATCAGGATGCATAAAATCTTCAATAGCAGAGCCTTCGCGTAGGAATTCCGGGTTGGAGGCCACCTCGCAATGTAAGTCCGGGCGGGTTTCCTGAAGGATTTTAGCAACTTCTTTGCCGGTTCCAACAGGGACGGTGGATTTAGTAACAATAACCGCGACATCTTTTAAATTTTCAGCGACTTCTTTTGCCGCGGCGTGGACATATTGCAAATCGGCCCGGCCGGTTTTTTCATCAGTTGGGGTGCCAACGGCGAGTAAAACGCACTCGGCTTTTTCGAGGGCAATTGCTAAATCGGTGGTGAATGACAGGTTCCAGCTGGTGGTATTGCGCCGGACAATTTCTTCTAGTCCAGGTTCGTAAATCGGGATTTCTCCCTTATTTAAGCGGTCAATTTTATCGGCGTTTTTGTCGACGCAAATAACCTCATGACCCATATCAGCGAAGCATGCGCCCGACACTAAACCAACATAACCCGTTCCAATTACTACGATTTTCATAGATTATCCAATATATGTTTTTAGCATTTCTTTTACTCTTGCGGCCATGTCTTCGCGCTCTAAGGCATAGGCGATATTGGCCTCTAAAAAGCCGACTCTGTTGCCGCAATCAAAGCGTTTTCCCTCGAATTTAAAGCCGTAAAAGTCGGAGCTGGGCAACATTTTCTGCATGGAATCAGTGAGTTGGATTTCGCCGCCTGAGCTTGCGCGGCCTTCTGCCAAGTGCTCCATTATTTCCGGTTGTAATATATATCTTCCGGTTAGGGATAGGTTGGACGGCGCGTTTTCCGGCGCTGGTTTTTCAACCATTCCCTTGGCTTTGATTAGATTTCCGTCTGTGCTTTGGGGGTCTAAAATTCCGTATTTGCTAACGTCGGCTTCGGGGACTTCCGCCACGGCGATGATATTTCCGCCGGTTTTGTCATATGCATCGACCATTTGTGACAGCAAGCCTTGCTTGGGATTTAAAACCATTTCGTCAGCGAGTAATACTGCAAATGGTTCGTTGCCAACAAAATTGCGGGCGCACCAAACGGCGTGGCCGAGGCCTTTTGGCTCTCTTTGTGGCACAAATGCGATCTGGCCGGATTTTGGTGTCCAGTCGCTAACTTGGGACAGAATATCTGTTTTATCGTCTTTGGAAAGAGCCGATTGCAATTCGAACGCATGGTCAAAATGGTTGTTGATTGCGCTTTTATTACGCCCGGTTACGAAGATGAACTCTTCGATTCCGGCTTCAACGGCCTCTTCAAAGGCATATTGAATTAGTGGTTTTGTTGCAACGGGCAGCATTTCTTTCGGGATAGCTTTCGTTGCAGGAAGGAATCTTGTGCCTAACCCACCCACTGGAAATACTGCTTTTTTTACTGGTTTTATCACAATCACCTGCAATTTAATTTACCAAGCT
>JAJRPW010000149.1 GCA_024280585.1 Alphaproteobacteria bacterium | reverse complement strand
GGGTGTGTGGTATTTTTACCAAAAGGTATTTTGTAGGGAATATTTATGAATAAATATTTAGTCAAATTAACCGTTATAGCGGTTGTTATTTTTTCTTTTTCAGCAGCGAATGCGAGCAACAAAGACACTATAAAGCTACTGGATTTGTTCGGTGATGTGTTCGACAAGGTCAAAAGGGATTATGTCGAGGATGTTTCTGATAAGGAGCTGATCGAGTCGGCTATTAATGGAATGCTTTCGTCACTTGACCCGCATTCAAGCTATTTGAACGAGAAGGCGTTTGATGAAATGCGTATTCAAACCCGTGGTGAATTCGGCGGTCTTGGTATCGAGGTTACTATGGATAATGGCCTGGTTAAAGTGGTTTCGCCGATTGATGATACTCCTGCATTTCGCGCTGGCTTAAAGTCCGGGGATTATATCAGCCGCATCAATGATGAGGCAGTTATGGGTACTACATTGTCGGAATCCGTTGAGAAAATGCGTGGTAAGCCCGGAACTAAAATCCATCTGACCGTGCTGCGTGAGGGTGAGAATGAACCTTTGGAATTTGATATTAAACGGGCTATTATCAAGATAAAATCGGTGCGTTCAAAAAGGGAGGGCGACGTTGCTTATATAAGGATAACTTCGTTTTCTGAACAGACCGCGAAAGGTGTTAGAAAAGAGATAAAATCACTGAAAAAAAAGATTGGCGATGAGCTGAAAGGTGTGGTGCTTGATTTACGAAATAATCCAGGCGGGTTATTAGATCAAGCGATTGAAGTTTCTGATTTATTTTTGGATCGTGGCGAGATAGTTTCCACCAGAGGGCGCGTGTCAGATAGTAATAAAAGATCTAATGCCACCAAAGGTGATATTATAGACGGGTTGCCTATAATTGTTATGATTAATGGCGGTTCTGCTTCCGCTTCGGAGATCGTTGCTGGAGCGTTGCAGGATCATAAAAGAGCCGTAATTATAGGAACTAAGTCGTTTGGTAAAGGTTCTGTGCAGACGGTTGTTCCATTATCAACCAGCAAAGGTGCTATGCGCCTTACTACATCGAGATATTTTACTCCTTCCGGCCGGTCAATACAGGCTGAAGGTATAGACCCTGATATCATTGTTGAGCCTGCAAAAATCGAGACAGTTGATACGAAAAAAACCACATCCGAGGCTAGCCTTAGGAAGCATCTGAAAAATAACAATAAGAAAAAAGATAAAGACGGCAAGGAAGATAGGCTGCAAAACCAGAAAGATATGTACGAAAAAGACTACCAATTGGGCAGGGCTATAGATTTACTGAGAGGAATACATATTTTTGGTGAGATTGTTAATAAATAAAGGGCTGTAAATAATATCGTTATTGTGGGTGCTAGGTGGCATAAACTTCGGCGGTAACCAAGGCCAAAATTTGTTCTGCCTATCAGTAGATAGAGGTGGTTTAGGTGTCGAGTATAAGTGAGGTTTTGGTACTTAAATTTGGCACCCATAATTGTTCTTTCTGCGCGATAGTTCGAGTGGCTTTGCTCGCGATGACGTCTAAATTATTTTTGCAAACCTTCAACTAATGGCTTTATAGTAATGAAATTTGTGCTGAAGTCTATACCAAAAATTAGTGGTTTGCGGTTAAATTCTCCGTATATTTGGCTCGGCGTCGCTATTTTATTCATAATATTGCTATTATTATCATTTTTATTTCGTTTTACATTAGGGCAGCATTCTCGTGTTGAAGAGGCTTTGCTGACGGGGCAAAGGCTTGAGGTTTCGCTGATTACAGGCGATGTGTATGGTAAAATTCTGACAACGAAATCTGGTAAAGAAGCTAAAAAAGAAGGTGATAAAGAAAATGAAGAGGATGAAAAGGCTGAAAAGAAAGACGAATTTGCCTGGGTAAAGGAGGATTATATTGGGCCGCGTTTGCCTGAAGAGGTAATCGCCAGTATTATTGGTGCTGATATTCAAGTTGGTGAGCTTGAGATGGAAGAGGTTTCGATCGGAGATTTAAGCGATAATCCGGTTATTGTGATTATTATAAAAGGGCTTGGCCTGAGCGCTTCTACCACTGAAAGAGCGTTGGAACTGCCGACTGATGTAACTTTGGGATTTTCTCCTTATTCACCGTCAATAGAAGAGTGGGTGGATAGGGCAAAAAAAACTGGGCATGAAATTGTGCTTGGTGTTCCGATGGAAACGGAAAATTATAATATCAATGATCCTGGACCCTATGCCCTGATAAAAGCGTCGTCCAAAGAGGATAATATAACGCGTTTGAAAATGCTTTTAGGGCTGATAGATGGTTATAGCGCGATTTATTCAAATCAGAAAGAGGTGTTTAGTAATTCGATAAATAGCGTAAAACCGATTCTGGAGGAGCTGAAAAAGCAGCGGAAATATTATATTTATGGCAAGGGTTATGCCGATTTTTCATTGATACAAGTTGCAAATGGTTTAAATTATCCCTTGCTTGTGAATGATGTGTTGCTGGATGACGACATTTCTTCGAAGGCGATTAATCAAAAATTGCGGGATATTGAGAAAATTGCAAAAGAAAAAGGCTATGTCGTAGCAATGGCACACCCATATCCAATTACTATAAGAATGCTGGAAAGATGGTTGCCTGATGTTGAAGAGAAAGGGCTGAAAATAGTTCCGGCTTCGTTTTTATTAGGAAAAAAAATTGTAGAATAGGTAGTAAATTAGTGAAAATTGAAAAATTGCCATACCGTCTTGGTGTCGGAATGATGTTGATAAATAGTGACGATTTTGTTTTCGTCGGAAAAAGAATTGATACAAGAAGTGAGGCTTGGCAGATGCCGCAGGGCGGTGTTGATGAGGGAGAAGAGATCGTATCGGCGGCTTTTCGCGAGTTAAAAGAGGAGGTTGGTACCAACAATGCCAAGATAGTAGCGGAGAGTTCGGACTGGTATTATTATGATTTGCCAGAGGATCTTGTCCCCGAAGTTTGGAGCGGGAAGTATCGCGGGCAGAAGCAAAAATGGTTCGCAATGCGGTTTTCAGGAGATGATTCGGATATAAATATTAACACTGAGGACGCAGAATTTTGCGATTGGAAATGGATTAAAATGGAAGATTTGCCAGGTGTTATTGTGCCGTTCAAGAGGGATATTTACGCGGCAATAGTTGATGAATTTAAACATTTGGTGTGCTAGTGTTAGGGAAGAAAGAATATTGAGTATGATTATTAACACTAACACTTAAATTATTATGTTGAAAAGAAAATTTGGCGGCAGCCGGGCATTATCTAAATCCTTGAATTTCGTTACTAAACCTGCTTTTCGCAGGAGAGGTTTTGCAGAGAACAGGATTATCACCGATTGGGGCAGTATTGTCGGAGACATGTTGGGGGATATAAGTGCGCCCAGGCGGCTTATATTCGCGAAAAAAGAGCGCAATAACGGGGTTTTGCACGTTGAGGTATATGATAGTGGCATGGCGATGGAGCTTATCTATCTTGAACCGGTGGTGATAGAAAAAATCGCGGCATATTTTGGATATAAGGCCGTGGGGCGGTTAAAAATTATTCAAAAACCACTAAGCCAAAAGCAGCTTAGAAAAAAAGAGGTGGATTATTTGGAAAACCCAAAAGTTTCAGAGGAAGTGCAAAGCCGGTTGAATATTTTACTGGAGGAAATTGAGGACGATGAATTACGAAAAACGTTGCATAATCTAGGAGTTAGCGTGGTTAGGGAAGGATAGTAAATCTTAATTTTATTTACGCGTTGTTGTTCATCGGTCTCATAAAATTGGCGAAACTTCAGTTATACTAAATATAAACAAGCTTTATTTAGTATAACATCGTTTTCATGTACTAGTTTGCACACTAAAATTTTATTCGCCTCGAACGCCTAGCCTAAAACAAATTAAAATCTACTATATACGAAGAATAGAAGTATAACTGCTTGAAATGTTATATAAATCAGCTATTTTTCTATATATGTAGGATTTACGCATGACGAGTATTTTTGATTTATTTTTAGGCGAAAATGTTCTAAAAAGCGGAATGTATATGAAGTACATGAGCATTTTTAGGTTATTTTTAACGACAAAATAAATCAAAAATACTCGTCATGCGTAAGTCCTAATGTTAATAATAAAATGATGCTTAGATGGTAGATATAGAAAAAAAAATTAAGCCTGTGTTGCTGTGTATTTTGGATGGTTGGGGTAGCCGGGAAGATGCGGAAGACAATGCTATAACACAAGCTGACACGCCGTTTTGGGATGATTTGATAAAAAACAATCCAAATTCTTTGCTGGAAACTTCCGGGCTGGCTGTGGGTTTGCCCGATGGTCAAATGGGAAATTCCGAAGTCGGCCATACAAATATCGGTAGCGGCAGGATTGTAATGCAAAACCTACCGATGATTGATGCTGCGATAAAAGATGGATCTTTGGCAAAAAATAAAAAATTAACAGCTTTTACAAGCACTTGTCATTTAATGGGATTGTTGTCCGATGGCGGTGTGCATTCACATCAGGCGCATATTGTGGCACTGGCAAAAATTCTGTCGGGACAAGGGGTTAAGGTAAAAATCCATGTTTTTTTAGATGGCAGAGACACACCACCATCGAGCGCGAAAGAATATATGCAAAAATTTATGAGGGATATTGCCGATATTCCGGGCGTTTCCATCGCAACAATTAGCGGGCGTTATTATGCAATGGATCGGGATCAACGGTGGGATCGGATAAAATTGGCCTATGACGCGATTATGTCAGGCAATGCGGAAAAATTCGTAAATCCTGTGGATGCAATTGAAGATAGCTACCAAAAAGGTAAATATGATGAGTTTATAAAACCTGTGATTATTGCTGATTATCAAGGTGTTGAAGATGGTGACGGGTTGTTAATGGCGAATTTTCGGTCAGATCGGGCGCGGCAGATTTTAACGGCATTTTTAGACCCTGAATTTGATGATTTTCCGCGCGATAAAAATTTTGGAAAAGCCATAGGAATGGTGGAATATTCCAGTGATTTAAATAGATTTATGAGCAGTTTATTTAAAAATGAAAAACTGAAAAAGATACTTGGCGCGGTGATCGCTGAAAATGGTTTAAAACAGCTCAGAGTTTCCGAAACGGAGAAATATGCACATGTGACGTTCTTTTTTAATGGCGGAAGAGAGCAGGAATTTAAAGGCGAAGACCGCATATTAGTGCCGTC
>JAJRPW010000148.1 GCA_024280585.1 Alphaproteobacteria bacterium | reverse complement strand
TGATGGCAATATGGATGATGCCGTTGATTGGTTGCGTAAAAAGGGGCTTTCTACCGCTGCTAAAAAATCAGGAAGAATAGCGTCTGAAGGTTTGGTGGCCATAGCTGTGAATGACAATAAAGCTGCCGCGATAGAGCTTAATTCCGAGACCGATTTTCTTGCTAAAAACGAGCAATTTCAAAAGCTTGCTATTGGATCTGCCCAGGCTGCTCTTGCTTGTGGTTCAGATGATATTGAGGAAATCAAACAGGTTAAATGCCCGGAATCTGGTAAAACAGTTGGGGAAACAATCGCTGAAGCAATTGGTGTCATTGGTGAAAATATGAATTTAAGACGTGCTGTGGTGATTGATGGTGATATTATTGTGCCATATATTCATAATGCTGCCGGTGAGAATATTGGTAAAATTGCAGTTTTAGTTGCCTTGAAAACTGAAGGTGATGTTAAAAAAGCGAAAGATTTTGGTAAACAAGTGGCAATGCACATTGCTGCTATTAAGCCGGAAGCCTTGAAGATTGAGGATTTAGACCCATCCGTTGTTGAGCGTGAGCGTAAAGTTTTAACTGAACAAGCACGAGCTTCTGGTAAGTCCGAAGCTGTTATTGAGAAAATGATTGATGGTCGGATTCGTAAATTTTATGCTGAGGTTGTGTTGCTGGAGCAAGCCTTCGTTATGGATGGCAAAACCCCAGTGAAACAAGCGCTAAAAGATGCTGAAAAAGAGATTGGCGGTGCAACAGAAATTGTATCATACGTTCGCTTGACGCTTGGCGAAGGTGTTGAGAAAAAGGAAGAAGATTTTGCTGCGGAGGTTGCCAAGGTTGCCGGCGGTAATTAATCCGTTAGCAGAAAAATTAGTCAATTTGTACGTCAGGAAGTTTTTGATTAAGACTTTTTAGGACATCTTCAGTTATATCTAAATCATTACTGGAATATAATATCTGCGCCGAAGGAATAGCAATGGCTATAGAAAACCCCCGTTCTGCAGCCATATTTTTTATGATTTCATTAACTGTTGTTTGAACAGTATTCAGGGACTTGCCAAGGGATTTATCCAGTTCCGCCCGTTTTATTTGTACATCCCGCTGCATTTCAATTAGTTGCTCCTTAAATTCTTTGCGTTTTTCCTCGAAAGCTTCGGGCGATAAAATGGTGCGTTGTTCGGATAGTTGTTTATCGGAGCTACGCAACTCTTCTTCTTGTTTGGTTATCTGCGCTTGATAATCATCCCGTTTTCTTCTTATTTGCTCTTTAATCGTTTTGGCAGCAGATGATTCTTCAAGAACTTTTTGCATATTAACTACAGCTATATTATGCATTTCCTCAGAAAATGCTGCATTTGAAGATGCAAGAAATACAAATAAAAGGAGGGTTTTTAAAATTTTTTTCATGCCTAAAACCTTGTTCCAAAGTCAAATTGTACTCTTTTTATTTTGTTATAGGAGTCTCTTAAATATGGCTCCGCATAGCTTATAGTTATAGGGCCCATCGGTGATGTCCAGGAAAGACCGGCTCCAGCAGAAGCATGTAGGTTATTTTCATCGATAATTTGCGATCTATTTGCGGCGTCAGCATCGGTAATTGCTCCCATATCATGAAAAACAAATCCTTTAAGCCCCAACTCATCCGGTACAATTGGCATGGGAAAGCCAATTTCAGTGCTTTGCACATAATATCTTTTACCACCTAATATTGATCCTGTAGAACTTGCCTGGTCAGTGGGACCAAAACCTATATTGGAAAAACCTCGAATTTTACGCCCTGTAAGCTGGAAATTATCTGCAAATCTAACATTTTTTCCTGAATATCCAGTCATATATCCTGCACTGGCGGTGAGTTTTAAAATTACATTTTCCTTATAAATTGGTTTATAATATCCAGTTTTTAATTCATGCCTTACATAACGCAAATCTCCAGCTAAAGCTGCAATTTTCTGATCCAAATAAATATAATAACCTTCAGTCGGTGTATACTTACTGTCTCTTTTGTCGTACATAAGTGACTGGCCAAATATAACGGCCTGAGTTTTTCCAGCCTGGCTTCTTACAATAGCGGAGCTGCCATTTTTTATATTTGTAACGCGTTCTTCTTTTAGCGTGGAATAGATACTATGTCGCAAATGCTCAAGCAGGCTATAAGAAGCGCGTAATGAGACACCAGAAGAGTCGACACTGCTTGTCGCATTATTTTGTCGTCTACTGGTAAAATTCCAGACATTAAAGCCAAGGGAAATATCTTTATCCATGAAATAAGGTTCAGTAAAACCGGTATTAATACTTAATCCGGATTGTGATCTTTGCAGGTCGAGTCTTAAATCCTGGCCTTTGCCAAGCAAATTCCGCTCTCTTAGGCTAATATTGCCAAGCGCTCCGTCATTGGTTGAATAACCAGCTCCGAAATTAAGTTCGCCAGTAGATTTTTCAGCAACCTCTACGTTAATATCTGCCTGGTCATTTTCGTCAGTTGGTTCATTTTTTATCTCAACATTATCGAAAAAGCCCAGATTTCGGATTCTTTGTTTAGAACGTCTGATTTTCGCTGCGTTAAATGGATCGCCCTCAGATACTCTGAACTCCCTTCGGATGACTTTGTCCAGAGTTCTGATATTACCAAAAATATTGATCTTATTTATGTACACTTTTGGGCTTTCCTGGATTTTGTATATTAAGCTGATGGTGTTATCATCTTCTGATTTATCCAGTTCTGTGCTGACATTAATGAATGCATAGCCCTCATCATTCAGACTTGAGGTCATATTATTCAAGCTGGTATCAACCAAATCAGCATTGTAGGTTTTGCCAGGAATAGTTACAATGCGGTTATAAAGCTCGGATGTATCAATCTCTTCAATCTCACTTTCGATAGTTAATTCGCCAAATTTATATTTGTCCCCTTCCTCCAGGGTGAACGTGAGTATGAAGGATTTTTTGTCTTTGGTTATTTCCGCCGTTGATGATGTCACCTCAAAATCAGCATATCCTTTGGAAATATAAAATTTACGTATTAACTCTTTGTCATATGCGACTTTGTCTGGATCATAACTATCATTGTTGTTATAAAAACTATACCAACGTGAAACTTTAGTATTAATTAATTTGCTTAATTTTTCGTCATCGAACCTCTCATTTCCAATGAAATAAATTTTTCCGACAGTGGTTTTTTTGCCTTCAGTTATTTCAAAAATAAGATCAACCCTATTCTGATCAAGTTTTATAATTTTTGGCTCAACCTCAACGGCAAAACGCCCACCACGTCTATATAATGCTCTTATTTTATTAGTATCATCACGAATCTTTGTTTTTGTATATACCGAGCGGGATTGCAGCGATATTTCACCTAGTAAATCAGTGTCTTTTATCCTTTTGTTACCCTCAAAAACGACTTTATTAATGATGGGGTTTTCTGTTATGTTTACAATTAAATTATTACCTTTTCTGGAAACGGATAAATCTGAAAATAAGCCAGTATCAAACATCTTTTTCAAAGAAGAATTGATTTTCTCCTGGTCGAATTTGTCACCTTTTTTGAGGTCGAGATATGAAGCAATCGTGGCCTCCTCAACCCTTTTATTGTTTTTTATGATGATGGATTTGATTATATCGCCGCTTGAATAGGCGTTGGCGGAATATAAAACTACAAGTAAAAACAGGGCAATAAAATTTCGTATCATTTTTTAGAACAAATTAAGGTTTCTAACATCGTTAAATATCGCAAATGCAGCCAAAGTCAAAACGCAAGCCAAGCCAAATTTAAAGCCATATTCCTGGATTTTTTCGGCTAATGGTCGCCCTCGTACGGCTTCTACTGCATAAAATAGTAAATGTCCTCCATCCAAAATCGGAATCGGGAACAGGTTAATTAAACCTAAATTTACAGACAATACAACCATAAACCACAAGACAGTTTCAATTCCTTTTTTCGCCGATTGACCGGAATATTTGGCAATGCCTATTGGGCCGCTGATTTCGCGGGCTGAGCGCTCGCCGCTGATCATCTGGCCGATGGCTTTTAAAGTGCCGGCGGCGATGTGGTATGTCTCTTTTGTGGCAGCAATTGAGGATTCGAAGATATTTAACTTCTCAAAAGACGACACTCGGGCTTCAACTCCAAGCAAAGCAGCCTTGATTTCATTGCCGAATATGTCTTCGCGTGCAACAATTTTCGGCGTGGCTAATGCCGTTATTTCCTCTTCTCCGCGACGGTAGGTTATAGTAATTTCAGTGCCGGTATTTAGGCCTATTATCCTTTGTATGTCAGCGAATGTAGAGATTTTAGTGTCGTCAATTTGGATGATTACATCGTCAATTTCAAGGCCGGCTTCAAAGGCGGCACTATCTGGCGTTATGCCGCTGATTTGTGATAGTGTTACCGGTTTGCCATAGTAACTAAAAAAAAATGTTAGGATAACTATTGCGAGAACAAAATTAGCGATGGGGCCGGCGGCAACAATGGCTGATTTTTGCGACAAAGGCTTGGTGTGGAAAGCAATTGCTGCCTCTTTTTTGGTAAATTTACTGATTTTTTCAGTGTCGGGAACGCTGGCCGGATCAATATCACCAAACATTTTTACATAGCCGCCAAAGGGCAGGGCGCAAACTTTCCATCTGGTGCCGGATTTATCGTTCCATCCGAAAAGTTCCTTGCCAAAACCAATCGAAAATACCTCGATTTTTACACCACATAATTTGGCTACATAATAATGTCCGAATTCATGAATGAAAACGATCACGGTAAGAATTAAAACAAATGCTGAGAAATTATATAAAGATGTAGTTAATAGTTCCATGTTTATTGCTTTTTTGTAATTTTTGAGATAACGTTTCTTAAGTGAATATAAAGAGTGCGGATTTAAGTGCAAGTTATTAGAAAAAAATATTGAGGAGTTGGCTATGAGTGGAAATGTTGATGATAAAGCAATGGGAGTTGTTTCTGACGAAGAGGGGGAGCTAGTCTATTATTCTCATCAAGATAGGTTGGCCGCGGCTAGAAGAATTGCGCTAGAAAATCTAATAAAAACTTCTAAAAAAAGCGCGGCTAGTTTCGCTCTTAGTAGCAGAAGTGCGTTTTCACGATGTGGTTGAGTTTAACGAAAAGGGCTTTAAGAATTGTATATGTGAATATAAAGAGTGCGGATTTAAGTGCAAGTTATTAGAAAAAAATATTTGGTGAGTGGAGGTGTATTATATCTAAGTCTGGGAAAGAAGTTAAACATGTTAGTTTTGCCGAAAAGTTAGAAAAGTTAGAAACGGTACGTTTTTATGTAGTGGGAGAGACTCTTGATTTTCGTGGTTTTGAGCAAGAGGTCGGATATTATGCCGATGAATTATTATGGCCTTTGAGATCAAACAAATTGAAATCAAAATACTTGAAAGAAAAAGGAAAAAAATTATGGGAATATACCAGGGATTTTTTTGAGGAAAAAAAAGGGTGAGTTGTCTCCGGAGCAAAAAAGACGGGTTTTAGACAAATATATTAGCGTGTGGCGCAAAAATTTATGTGAGCTTGATATAAAGATACGGAATATTCTGAGAGATATAAAGATTCTGACTTTGCAAATAACTGGATAAGCTACAATGATTTGGCTCCTGCGATTATCGGTTTTAATCTGGAAAATATGATTTTTAAAGGTTTAGAGGAGAGGGATGTGGCATTCCTGTCGGTTAATTTAAAAAATACTGATTGGTCAGATGCAAGATTTATTAGAGTGCATTTTGAAGATTGTAACCTATCTGGCATACGTACAGATGAAAGAACTATTATTAGGGGTTGTAGTTTCAAGAGATGTGTTGGAGAGTATGATAAGGTGGGTTTTGCGGAAGCCTTGGAATCTGGTAGGGCGTTTCGTGATTATGATGATGGTTTTTGTCGGTAACAATAAAAAATAGGAGGGTTAATTATGGCAAATGAAACTTCTGGACATAAGCATGTGCATAGACATATACATCGGAGTCACGGGCGCAATTATGGGTCTGTTGATGGGCATATCAGCATTCATGTGCATGTGCACAAAGAAATTGGAGCGAACGGAGAGCTTGTAACGGAAAGAGATAGAACTACAAGTTGGACAGGTTCTGTCGATGCTGCGCATGAAGTTGTAAGTAAGGATGGAAAGCGGGGCATTGAGCATACAGCTTTTACACCGGCTGAAGACTCTCCTTGGTCTGAGTGGGTAAAACCTACAAAAGATGGAGAAGAAGGCGCGCATTCTTCAGTTGATACAACAAAGAGCAGTAAAAAATGGTCTGAAAGCGCCTTGTCCTCGCGAAAAAGCTCCCATTCTTCCTCAGAGCATAGTCATTAATGTCGTTTTGGTTTCCATAAATATTCTGTTTAATTAGGTAGTTAAGTTTAATTAGGTAGTTAAGTTGTGGGCGGTGCGCTTAATTGAAAAAAATGAATTTTTATTAAATTAGTGTTTGACGGTCTAGGGGTTGGCGTGTTAATATTGTACATGTACATATTTATGTACAATAAAAATAAAAGAGGCGTTGGTTATGGATGTTATTAGCTACACATCGGCAAGGAATAATTTTAAAGACACGATGATGCGGGTTTGTGATAATCATGAGCCTATTATAATTACTCGTCAAAATGAGCGTCCTGTGGTTATGATGTCTCTCGATGATTACAATTCTTTTGAGGAAACTCATTATTTAATGTCTAGTCCAAAAAATGCCGAACGTTTAATACAAGGCGTGGACAATGTTAAAGGTGGTAACTATCAAGAGCGAGATTTGAAAGAGGTCTAATAATGAAACTTGCATTTGATCCAAATGGTTGGGAAGATTATCTTTACTGGCAAAAAACCGATAAAAAAATTCTTAAACGTGTAAATGAGCTTATAAAAGATATAAGGCGTACGCCTTTTTCCGGTATAGGCAAGCCTGAGGCTTTGAAACATGAGTTGTCCGGGCAGTGGTCACGGAGGATCAATGCAGAGCATAGAATTGTGTATGAAGTGGTTGACGGGCTCGTCTGTGTGACGCAGTGTAGGCGGCATTATTAGCGTTAATTAAGCGATAAAAAATCTAATAAATTCCTTATCCAAAATTAGCGTTATTAAAAAAAATGAATTTTTATTAAATTAGTGTTTGACAAGGGTGATCATGGTGGGTATAACACACCTCCCGACGCGATGTTGGTTCTTAAATATTAAGGTAAAAAGCTCTTTGAAATTGTAAATAAAGAAGAGAAACAAAGGCGGCAGCACGTGAGAAAATTCTTGCATGTTGTTGCTTAAGTTTCTTGGTTTAACAACCAAAAAATGTAACAACGTGCGGGAAAAAGAAATTTTTCTTGTCAATTTATATTGACAGGATCTAACACTCAACTTGAGAGTTTGATCCTGGCTCAGAACGAACGCTGGCGGCATGCTTTACACATGCAAGTCGAACGAACACGACCTAGCTTGCTAGGTACGGTTAGTGGCAAACGGGTGAGTAACGCGTGGGAACCTACCTTGTAGTATGGAATAGTCCTGGGAAACTGGGTTTAATACCGTATACGCCCTTAGGGGGAAAGATTTATCGCTATAAGATGGGCCCGCGTTAGATTAGCTTGTTGGTGAGGTAATGGCTCACCAAGGCTACGATCTATAGCTGGTTTGAGAGGATGATCAGCCACACTGGAACTGAGACACGGTCCAGACTCCTACGGGAGGCAGCAGTGGGGAATATTGGACAATGGACGAAAGTCTGATCCAGCAATACCGCGTGAGTGATGAAGGCCTTAGGGTTGTAAAGCTCTTTCAGTAGGGAAGATAATGACGGTACCTACAGAAGAAGCACCGGCTAACTCCGTGCCAGCAGCCGCGGTAATACGGAGGGTGCTAGCGTTGTTCGGAATTACTGGGCGTAAAGAGTACGTAGGCGGTCTAGCAAGTTGGAAGTGAAATCCCGGAGCTTAACTTCGGAATTGCTTTCAAAACTGCTAAACTAGAGTATGGTAGGGGATAGTGGAATTCCTAGTGTAGGGGTGAAATCCGTAGATATTAGGAGGAACACCAGAGGCGAAGGCGACTATCTGGGCCATTACTGACGCTAAGGTACGAAAGCGTGGGGAGCGAACGGGATTAGATACCCCGGTAGTCCACGCCGTAAACGATGGGTGCTAGCTATCGGGGCTTTATGCTTCGGTGGCGTAGCTAACGCGTTAAGCACCCCGCCTGGGGAGTACGGTCGCAAGATTAAAACTCAAAGGAATTGACGGGGACCCGCACAAGCGGTGGAGCATGTGGTTTAATTCGATGCAACGCGAAGAACCTTACCACCCTTTGACATCCCGATCGCGGAGTTCGTAATGAACTCCTTCAGTTAGGCTGGATCGGTGACAGGTGTTGCATGGCTGTCGTCAGCTCGTGTCGTGAGATGTTGGGTTAAGTCCCGCGCCGAGCGCAACCCTTGTCCTTAGTTGCCAACACGTAATGGTGGGAACTCTAAGGAGACTGCCGGTGACAAACCGGAGGAAGGTGGGGATG
>JAJRPW010000147.1 GCA_024280585.1 Alphaproteobacteria bacterium | reverse complement strand
GGTGGCGAATTTCCCATTCCGATAGCGCAAAGTGACAATACCATGTCAATTGACTATAAAAGCTTTGGAGTTAGCGTAAATTTTACGCCTTATGTTTTGTCTGAAAATCGTATTAGGCTTGATGTAGCATCGGAAGTTTCTGAGCTTAGCGACGTGGGTGCCGTTTCCTATAACTCAATGAAAATTCCTTCAATTTCCACTCGCCGCGCCAATACAACAGTTGAATTAGCGCCGGGTGAAAGCTTTATGATTGCCGGTTTGATTAAGGATAAAAGCCTGGCAAGTATCCACGAAGTCCCAGGTTTGGCTGATATTCCAATTTTGAGCCCATTATTTAGAAGCGCGGATTTTCAGCGTAATGAAAGTGAGCTGGTTATTGCTGTAACTCCTTATTTAGCAGCGCCTGTGAAGAGTTCTGATGTGAGAATGCCAACGGATAATTATGAATTTTCAAATATGCTGGAGATGATGTTTTTTGGTTCGTTAGGCAAAAAATATAGCGGCAATAATGGCCAAAGTTCTAGCCTTGAAGGTTCGGTTGGCTACGTAATTGATTAGAGTTTATTTACATGAAACATATTTTTCTCATTATTTTTGCACTATTTTTTATCTCGTCCTGCGCGCATGAAAAAACGGCTCGGGTTCAACCGGAATCTTTGCTTAGCGCCTCTACTGAAAATATTTCTTTTAACCTAACAAACAGTGATTCCATTGCCCCTATTGTAAGTTGGATTGAGGAAGATTTGCCGCAGGAAGCCGAAATATCTTGTTTTAAGAAAAACGGTATTTGCAAAGAAATCCGAGGGGTTTTAAGGCATTTGGCCGTTCCGTTTAAGTCAGTAAACTCAGGATTTGACGATTCAATTGTGCTGATATACGAAAGAATTTCAGCAAATAACTGTAATAGCCGGGGATTTGGCTGCTCTGTCTCTGTAAATACCTTGCAAATGGTGCCTAGCTTGCGACAGTTTACCAACCCGTCATTATCCGATGCGCAAGATGCCCAGCGCGCAGTTAATACTTATGGCAAATATTCTTCTGACAATTGAGTTAGTTATTAAGAAGTATAACCGATAGATTGCGCCCATAACCTTCCTCGTTATTGTGGCAAGAACGACGATAGCTAAACAGATTATTAGCTTGGTCATATGTATCAATATTGACATTAAAAACAGAGTTCACACCGGCATTTTTTAGTTTAGATTCGACATATTGGGGGAGATCGAACATATAATGCTTTTCTTTTTTTGAGCTTGTAAAAAATATAGCATTTTTTTTATCAGATACTATAAATTTATCGTAAAATTCGTAACCCACCTCATAAGAACTCCTACTTATTGTAGGGCCTATTACCGCTCTTATATTTTCTTTATTAGCCCCTAATTCCAGCATTTTTTCTATGGTATTCTCTAATATTCCGGAGAATGCTCCCTTCCAGCCCGCATGGGCAGCACCTATTATTTTTGCATTATTATCGGCAAACAGAACAGGCGTGCAATCCGCCGTTAAAATCCCTAAAATCACCCAGGCTTTATTAGTTACCAAAGCATCGGCCTCTTGTTTTTTTACAAAATTTTCGCCCACTATTACAACTTTATCACTATGGATTTGATGTAAGGTTATTAAATTATTTTCCTCCAATTCAGAAGATAACGATTTCGCTGCTATATGCCTGTTTTTTTTTACATTTCCAACAATATCATTCGACCCTATTCCACAATTTAATGAATCATATATACCGCTACTTACCCCACCAGCACGAGTAAAGAAGCCATAAGAAAAGCAACCATCCATCCCAAATTCTGAAGATTTTATAATTTTTACAGTCATAATTTGAACGACTCCAAAATCATTACTTTAAATAAATTACCCATCTTATCAGGGTTAATCAACCGATCCACCGCAAGCTTAATACCCCCTTTTTGTAGGTTATTTGCATTTTGCATTAGTTTTGCAGCCCTTATTTCTATGCCCAAACCTTGTAAAAAATCACTTTGAGTAAAAATTCCCTGCACTCCTCCTCCGTTTTGTAGGGCAAACTTCTTCATCCCGACAAAATCGACGTGAGCCGTTATATCAGACTGCCCAACACCCTCCAATATGTCGGAGTATTTATGATTTTTGACCGCCTGCAAAGTATCTTTATAACCATAATAATCATAACCATAATCAATAATCAAGGCTGCACCACCGTTTTTTTTAATCACTGCCAGTATCTGACCAACTAACTCCAAACTATCCGGGCATATCTCAAAAAAATCCCGGTCATGCGCTTCTTTTTCTAAGGTTTCAGGCATATTTACCATATTCTCCAAGGCAAATTCCAGCCCGCCATCGCCCGCAACAACCACTTTTCGCTCCTGCCATTTCCCGCCTTTTTTTACATATTGATTTATCGGCAAAGCATCAAATAACTCATTTGCTACAAGCAAAATGGGCTTATCAGGAACATCAGAAAACGCATCACACCACGTAATACTCTCATGAGCGCCAGATAGATTTTCCTGCTGAACAGCCTTTAATTTTTGGCTAATTTCAACCATATGCACAGCAATCGCATCATGAAAATCCGGAATATGCCTGGTCCCTCGTAGCAAATCCTTCATCAATGTTCCGCGCCCCGGACCGATTTCTACCAACGCAACATCTTGTGGGCATCCCATTTGCCGCCATACTGACACACACCAAACCCCCAGTAACTCGCCAAATATCTGACTTATTTCAGGCGCGGTAATAAAATCCCCCGTCCGCCCAAAAGGGTTTTTTTGCTGATAATAACCCCATTTTGGATGATACAAAGCCTCCTTCATAAAACTGGAGATGCTCATACTGCCGTTATTCCGAATCATTTTTTTTATGTGATTTTCAAGCGGCATTTTTCTTTTTTAACGATTTAACGATCAGATAGCACCCCAAGAGCCCCATAGGTATTGATAATAACTGCCCCGTAGTGATATTTGCAAACAAGAAACCAATATGAGCATCCGGCTCCCGAAAAAACTCTACAATCCCCCTAGACACCGCGTAACCCAGAACAAAAACACCTGAAACAAGGCCTGTTTTTTGCCTGGCTTTGGTGAATATCGCCAAATACGCCAAAAGCGTGAATAAAATCACCCCTTCCAGCACAGCTTCATATAATTGACTAGGATGGCGTGGAAAATTACCGGCATACGGGAAAATCATACCCAATGGCGAATCGGTGACTCTGCCGTATAATTCGCCATTAATAAAGTTGGCGATACGCCCGAAAAACAAGCCAATTGGCGCGGCACACGCCAATAAATCCAACAAAATCCATATTTTCACCTTATATTTTTTGCAGAATAAAAATGTAGCAACAACAACACCCAAAAACCCACCGTGAAACGACATGCCACCCTGCCAAACCTGTAGTATTTCCAAGGGGTTTGTTGCATAATAAGAAATGTTGTAGAATAAAACATAACCTAATCTGCCGCCTAATATTATGCCTAATATAAGCCAGACCATGAAATCATCAAATACCTTTAAGCTATTGTCAATTGGAGGCTTTTTATTCAACCAGTCTGCATAAAGTGACCCTAACAAAATTCCGGCAATATACGAAACCGAATACCAGCGGATGGCCAATGGGCCAAACTCAAATATAACCGGATCAATATTGGGAAAACTAAGCATATTTATTGATTTCAAATAGGTTTAATATATCATGGTTTGAGATTACTAGGACATATGCAAAATAAACGAAAAGCGTAAGTCCCATTTACTATAGGAGCTTTTTAGAATGTCACAAGATAATAAATTTTTTGAAGATTTCAGCAAATTGGCCGGATCAGCCATGAACCAGGCATTTTCATCTATAGCAGAATTAAAGGTCAACTTTGACGCAGCTATTAGCCATAGGCTGGATAAAATCCTGGCCGATAAAAAGCTTGTGTCGCGCGAAGAATTTGAAGTTGTAAAAAAAATGGCGGAAGAAGCCCGTAAAGACTGCATAAAATTAAATAAAATTATGGAAGCGAATAAAAAAGGAAAAAAATGATAAAAGACAATATACTTATACTTGGTTGCGGAAAAATGGGCAGCGCACTGCTCACTGCTATTTCGTCAAAAGTTTTTGACCCTAAACAAATACAGGCGGTTGACCCAACCCCAAATGCCCAGCTAGCATATGATATACATCATAAGTATAACATAAAAATCCATAAAAATTCTTCTGAAGTTCCGGCTGATTTTAGAATTGATACGATAATATTTGCGTTAAAACCACAAACTATTGAGACAGTATTATCCGAATATAGAACCAAAATTTCTGAGGAAATGCTGCTTGTTTCTATAATTGCAGGAAAAAAAATTGCGTTTTTTGAAAAGTATTTAGGCGAAGATAAAAAAATAGTGAGAACCATGCCTAATCTTCCGGCGACGGTTCATGAAGGAGCAACCGCTCTTTTTGCTACGGATAACCTGTCTGGAAATGATCGCAAAAGAGCAGAAAATATATTTAACTGCGTAGGCGAAACATTTTGGTTGCAAAATGAAGACGATATGAATGCCGTAACTGCTATTTCCGGAAGTGGCCCAGCTTACGTGTTTTATTTCATGGAAAGCTTTATTAAAGCAGCAATGGAGCTTGGCCTGAGCGAAAATATGGCTGAAGATCTCGTTCTTTCAACAATGCGAGGGTGTATAAAACTAAACGACAAATCGCATAATAGCATTGAGGAGTTAAAAGAACAGGTCATCAGCCCTGGCGGCACAACCGAAGCGGCCATGAATATTCTGTCTGCCGAACATGTCTTAGAAAATTTAATGAAATATGCAACAAAAGCGGCATTTGAACGTTCCAAAAAACTTGGCGGCGCTTAGTCTTAGGTGTACAAATCCCGGAATTTGATAGCTATAGTCATTTAAGGTATAGTATATCTGCTTTATTATCGTACTAGGAATGCAAGGTGAATAAAATTTGAGCCTATATTTAATAGATGAATTTTATGAATCCGCAGCATGACAACGTACTATATTAGGCAGCTTCCGCGGCGGATCTATCTTTTGCTCTTGCGGCAATTCTTTTTTGCACTTCGCCGGAGAAAAAATCTATAATAAAACTGGCAGAAGCCATATCCAGCGCAGTTAAACCAGATTTTTCGGTTTTATAAATATTGGCACCAGCTACAACCAAGGCTTTTACAGCATCCAATGCATGTGCCGCAGAAGCGCTATGTAGCGGGGTATTTCCCTTTTTATTTCGTGAATGAATTTTTACGCCCTGCGCCTTCAACAACACATTCATCACCCCGGTTTGATTGGCCTTACAAGCCTCGTGCAACGCACTATCGCCCAGCCGATTTCTGAGGTTTGCATCGCCATTATTTACAAGCAAAACCTGCAAACTATCGACGTTGCCTGCTTTTGAGGCCTTAATAATTGGTGTGTTTCCTTTATGATTTTTAATATTTACATCCGCTCCCGCCTTAACCAGCGCATAAACTACATCACCGCCTTTGGCCACGTGTAGGGGCGTATTCCCTCGGTTATTCACTGCATTTACATACACTTTCCTTTCCAAAAGAGCGTTTACAATGTGTATATTTCCTGATTCAGCAGCTACATAAAGTGGTCCGTTCAAATTATTATCCAACGCTTCCGGATTCGCAGTAGCCCTAAGCAGCAATAAAACTGCACCCAAATTTCCAGCCTGGCAAGCATGATGCAGAGCCGTTCGGCCTTGTGCTTTTGGGTCTGGAGCGTCAAGTAATTTGGAGTCAGAGGCGAGACTGGCAATAAATTCAGGAGACTCAAAACCCAAAACCGCGCTATGCAAAGCAGTTCTGCCAATATCTTCAGGTATAATTTGCTCGTTATGGCTCATTATGTAGCAGGCTCACATTTTGTTAACAAATAGTAACGCATTGTATCTGATTTTGACTTAAAAAGCAAGGAATAGTAAAATTAATCGCGCCAGAAATATACAGAAAACAGCACTATCACTGTGAAAATTTCAAGCCGACCAACCAGCATTCCAAATGTCATCACCCATTTTGCAATGTCTGGAATGCCGGCATAATTGCCAGATGGCCCGACAACAGGACCAAGCGCAGGCCCCAGGTTGGAAAGCGTTGCCGCTGCCGCGCTCATACTCGACAAATAATCCAGTCCACAAATCGACAAAAACACAGCTAAAACCAGAAATGAGAACGCAAATAATATGATAAAACTCATCACCGAACTTGTAATTTCCTCCGAGACGGGTTTGCCGTTAAACCTTGGTTTTACTATCGCATGTGGTTGAATTAAATGAGTAATTTGTGCTTTGGCCGTTTGGTATAATATCTGATATCTGAATATTTTTATCCCTCCTGTCGTCGAACCAGTACACCCCCCTACCACCGACAAAAGGAATATTACTGTTACAGCGCCTCCACCCCATAGCGAATAATCCTGCGATGAAAAACCCGTTGTT
>JAJRPW010000146.1 GCA_024280585.1 Alphaproteobacteria bacterium | reverse complement strand
GGGTGATTAGACTTAGTCTATCAATAAGAATTATAATTAAAGCTCCCGTCTTGGGGGCTTTTTTTTATCGTTAATAATATAAGAGAACCCTCCATGACAGATCGAAAAAAAATCGCCGCACAGGCGCGAACCTGGATCGGTACGCGCTTTCATCACCAAGGGCGAGTTAAGAAAAACACAGAAAATTCAGGCGGTTGTGATTGTATCGGGCTTATTGTAGGCGTAGTCGATGAGTTAGGAATTGAATTTCAGGGGCGGAAACTCAGCGATTATGACCGAACGGATTATGCTAAAGTGCCAGATGGTAAGGAGCTTATGGACGCATTTAGCAATTACATGCAGCCAATAGATTTTGCTGATGTTGAACCTGGGGATATCTTAATGTTTAGGTTTGAGAAAGACCCTCAACATGTTGGAATCGTGGGCGAATATTCGTCTCAAGAATTAAGTATAATCCACTGCTATATGCAGGCAAAAAAAGTGGTGGAGCATATATTGGATGATCACTGGAAATCGCGCGTGGTCGGGGGTTTTAGGATTATAAGTTGAAAATCATTACAGAGATTTGACTTAAGGTTGAAAATATGGTACAGTAGGGAGGTTCAGTTAGAACATTCGGGGGATATATAAAAGGTATTTAAAATGAAAACTCTATTTTCTACATTCATAATGATCAGTCTTCTTTCAAGCTGCGCTTCCTTGATATCAGGTGGAAGACAAACCGTAATGGTAACCACACCAGAAATTAACGGAGCAATGTGCAGCCTGGCAGATAGCAAAGGCCGAGTGTATTATATTGAAAGCACTCCAGGAACAGCCCTGGTCGAAAGAGGCGACGGACCAATCGCTGTTATATGCGAGAAAAAAGGCTACATGAAAGGCACAGGCATTATTTCAGAGAAAATCGCCGGAGCTAATTATGGCAACCTTGCTTTGGGACCTGTCGCTCCAATCGGCTATTTCATAGATGGAATAACAGGCTCAGGGCAAAAATATATTAGCAGCGTTGAGGTTTTCCTGGAAGAACTTCCAGAAAAAAAGAGGAAACCTTGGGAATCCAGCGGAATGTAATTTTGTAAACTCAGATGTGAAGCCGTCCTGTTCTTTGACAGGGCGGTTTTTTTATTATATGGTTTTAGGAGGCTACATATAGGAATACTGAGTGAAAAGCAAAAAAAACAAAGAGTTAGAAGGGTTAGTTAAGAAATCGGTTGAAGAATTTGAGGCCGGTAATGTAGCTAAAGGCGAAGAATATACCAATCATGCATTTACGCTGATTATGACTGACGCGGTTCATAGAATGCGTTTTATTGCCAGAAGCCATGTAAAGAAAAAAATAGATGATAATAGGGTAGAGGAGGCCGGCCTTGATGAAACAAGACGTCTCAATTTTAAAATAGCTTTTGATACTGTTGTAAAAAGTGGATTAAGCTTTGCTGAGAAGTCCTACTTGGTTGCTGCTCTGGTATCCGGGGGGATTAAGGTAGAAAGATTCAATGCTTGGAATGAGGGACGAACAGTAGAACACCAGGGAAGAATCAAGAAGGATATTAAGGTTCGTTTTACAGAGATAACAGCTAAAGATAATAAAGAATACTCAGAATCCCGAAAAATAAAACTAGCAAAAGCATTAAATAAAACCGGTTTATTGGATGGGGGCGCGTGTGATAATTGGTTTAAGTCGTTGAATGATGGAGTATATCCGCATGTTCTGAAGATTATGCTTGGAAAAAGTGATGTATATGCCCCAAAATCTATTTTTAACAGAATTATAGCAGACTCTAAACAAGAAAAAGAACAACAGAACATTCATTACGCAGATGTTCTGGAATTCGCCTTTTTGAATAAGACAAGCAAAACTAGCCATGAGAGTTTGTGTTACATAGTTTCCGCCTTAATCGGTGCAATGGCTCATAATAGTTTGGTAGTTAGCCTAAAATTATCCAGAGAAATTACCTATTGGCATGATGGGTTGAGTGATGGCTACCAAAAAGATTTTTATAATAATGCCACTTGCCCTTATGTAGGTCAATTATTTGAAAATAGTGCTGATATTGAAAATGGAATGAGCAGGGTGAGTTCGTATAGGAAAAGCTTATGGAATTCATGGGAGTCATTCGCTTCGTCAAGAGACACAAGTTTTAGGGCTAAAACCTCACCCCCCCCAAGAGCAGAAAGTAGATCTGTCACGCCAGGCTCATGTTCATACGGCGCAAGAATAGGTGAGTTTCATGGGCATGGAAGATCGGAGTCTATTAGCAGTTTTTTCTCAGCCCCTTCCGTTGCTGTTGGTGATGATACACGTGCAGACTCATATTCTCCTATACTGTCTGCTCAGATGAGAGCTGGAGGGGTCTATTTTGGTGGCGGAGCGCCATCGCCAGGCTGTGATGATATGCAGCATGGGTTGACTAGGCACTCAAGAGGTAGCAGGCCCCAAAGCCGTCTGGGAGGAGCTAGATCTCCTGCTAAAACAGCTGGCTCTTATGTGAATTTTCACAGAAGATCGGAGTCTGAGCCAGGGGCCAGCAGGAAGAGATAAAACTTGACTTTATTTGTATCCTATATATAACATGCATTAATAAATTAATGTGTTGGGTATAAGATGAAAAGTCAAAATAGAGAAAGTAATGAAAGTAATGTGTATCTGGGAGAACTTCTAGGCCGCGGTAAGGTAGTTGAAGCACTCACCTTGATTAAAAAGCATGCTGCTCATAAACCGGGTCATGCGGTAAATAGCAGGCATAGGAATAAAAGCGGAACAAGGGTATTTAGAGATAGAGAGCGGCCTCGTCTTGATTTTGACGCTGCATTTGATGCGGTTAAGGGGCGTGAATATTTGTCATTGAAGGATAAAATAGAGCTGTCTATTGCTTTGCGGACTGGAGGGCTGGATGCAAAGGCATTTTGTGATTGGTTCAGTGCTGAAAACAAAACAAACCAGGAAGGGTTTAGGAATGCATGTATAGAACTATGCGTGGAAAAGCCAGATATGGCTGAAAGTATTAAAGACATGGCGCTTGATAACGGAATGGTTATATTGAATGAGGATTCATCTCGCCCGCCTGTTCCGAAAAAAGCGCCACCGCCGAGAACTGCCCAGATAAGCACATCATCGGTTTCTGCGACGCCTTCTTCGGAAAAAGGGTTAAGTGCTAATGGCGGCGATAAAGCAGGAGGTGGTATAGAAAGTAGTAGCGATTCAGCACCTCGTTCTTCAGAAGAAGTGCCGTTAGCTCGGCAAAGTCGCCATAGTCATGTGTTTCAATTCGGGGGAAAGAGAGTTAATAGAAGGGATAAGGGAAAAGGTTCGGCAGTGATTAGGAGGAAGGGTACTATTAATGGTAGCAGACCTATGTTTGTAGAAGTCGTTGAAGGGAAAGATGAAAGAAGATTATCTAAGTCAGCTCCGTCTGTAGGCGGGGATGAAAAGAAAGGTGCGGGAGATGAATTGGTTAAATCTGCTTCAGCTCCTTCGAATCCTTCCTCCGCAGTCGATGTGTTAACAAATGAGGGGCCGTTCTCACCTCGTGTCGCTAAACAACAGAGGCAAAAAGAAAGTTTTGGCAAAAAGGAGAGGGGAAGCACTTCTTTTGTGGATTTTGCTGTTGGTAAGGAGTCACCTACTCAAAAGGGTGGGGATAAACAGCGATAATAGTATTATTGCCATAAAATAAAAAACTTTCCCTTTGCTAAAAAAAGATATAGAAATATCCTATGAAGATTATTTTTGTTGGGTTAGTTCTATTCTTAGTTACCGGGTGCGTTTCCGCAATCAACTCGGCGAAACTGGCGCGAACCCAGAATATATTGGTGCAGACACCGTTTGCTGATGGCGCAAAATGTAAAATTACCGATGCACGTGGCGTTAGCTGGCGAGCCAGACGCACGCCAATATCTGTAGCCGTGTTGGAAGGACATTCGCCGCTACATGTAGTTTGCCGAAAAAAAGGCTTCAAAAATACGACATTAACAGTTAGAGAGCATAAAGAAGAGCTACTTACAATCGATGGCGAAAGGGTTACGTTGGGGCTTTATGATCAATTTACAACAAAAGCACCAAGGCTATTTCCAACCGTCGTGAAAGAAGCAACTGGCATAATTCTTGACCCGCTGGGTAATTTATCCACGAAATATCCGGAAGAAATTGTAGTGTGGATGGAACCACTGAAGTGGGATTCCGAAGAGCAAATGCGCGAATGGGCGTTCGAGAAACGAGTCTGGGAAAATCAACAAATGGCTATGGTTGCTGATGCTAAAGAAACAGATGATGCAAGAAAGATCGTCCGGCGTGGTAAAAAACGCGTGCGTAAAGAAAAGCGTGCGGAAATTATAAAGAATGTTAAAGAAGGATTGGCCGAAGCACTCGACCCGGAAAATATCAACCCAGCCCCAGCACTAAGAGAGGTCGGCTCCAAAATCGCAGACACTTTGGATCCACGCAAACCGTTTAAATGGCTGAATAAAAAACGTAAAGAATTTGAAGGTCCATGGAAGCCAGAGCTGGGCAGTGTGTGGAAACCGTCATATAAAAGCGTGAAAGATAGGGGTACGAAGGAATCCGGGTGGCTGTCTGGACTGTCGCACTCAACAAGAAATAAGAAAAAATCAGGCGCCCTAAAAATTGGCGACAGAAATATAGAGGAAAAGCTAAGGGCGATGGAGGAATTGCGCAAAAAAGGTGAGGCTCCACCGTGGGTTAAGGAGCGGTAATATGGGGATGTTTCTGGCTGAAAACGTTCCAGCCGGAAATTGAATTAGCCTTGAATTTCAAGCTTTTCTACAGAGTCATTTTCACCATAAACAACGCGGAATACAACGAATTTATCGTCAGAAATATAGCCCTCAAGCGGCGTTCCGATAATTTCCCATAAACCAAGCGTGAAAACATCCAACGCACCGTGGCCTAATGCTCTTACATATGTAAAGCCGCTTTTTTTGCGCTGTGCGCGGT
>JAJRPW010000145.1 GCA_024280585.1 Alphaproteobacteria bacterium | reverse complement strand
TCCAGCATTTTTTTATCTTCTGCTTGCTCTTTATATTCAGCAGTATACTCAGCAATTTTTGCATCTAATAAGTCGCCAATAGGCTGTCTGATTTTTTTGAAAGACTCCCCGAAAGAACTTTTATAATGAAGAATTTCCGGATTTTTTTTATTCTTAAACGCCACCGATGGATGTAAAAAACGTTGTTTTTTCGGTTTGAATATATAACCGCCATCCCGAAGATTTTTGCTAATAAGGCCAACCATCTTATCCGTTACATCCTGCTTGTTTGCCTCGGCGAAGGACAAAAGTCCACCTATCTTATCCGTATGAATTGCCAGATTTTCCCAAATCCTAAGCTCAAGCTTTTCTTTGGATGAATCCCAGCTCGAATCAATTGAACCCTTTGCCTTTTTAACTGCTTTTGCAGCTTTTTTTCTGTGTTTTTCATCCGTTATTGCCGCAACCGCATCATCTGGCGATGACGTTTCTTTAAACTTATCTAAGAATTCACCCCAAGATTCTTTGTTTTTTACAGCTGATGCCACTTTCTTTATAACAGGTCCATATTGCACCACTCGCAATATCCGCGCGGAGGATTGCTCAGCAACTTCTTGTATAAACCGTCCGGCTTTAGAGGCCTTATTTAATTCATCTACGTTTTTTACAGACCCTTCAGGCTGATAATGCAGGGCTTTTAGCACATATTCTGCCCCCCCTTCTTTAGTCAGCGCCCAGTTTATGTTATTTGAGTCTTTGTAATAATATCCTTTTCCAACTCGTCCCCAAGATTTTGGTTTAACATCTTTTAATAATTCTTCCAGTTGAGCCTGCCGGATTTTATTTACCAGTTCAGCGTTATTATCAACCGTAATAGCTGTAAATTCTTCCGCACCATCATTTTTATTAGCCTTCTTTATAAAGTCAGAATTATTATCCACTACCGGAGGGGTTTTTAGTTTTTGATATTGATTATCTGATTTTTGTAAGTAATAAGAAACGTCACCTGTTGCATCAACCCGAATATAAAAACGCTTATCATCCTTACTTGAACCACAATAAGCCAGAAAATAAGGTTTTTCTTCAGATTCTGTATAATGTAAATTCCAGACTCTACTATTCGTATCGAAATAAGATTTTTTGCCTTCTTTTTCTACCCAGCTGCCTGGTGCCGGTTTTAATTCTTCTTCTATCACTATTTCAGCCACTTCTTTTTCATTGGTATGAGCCGCTCCAATCGCTTCCACTAACTCAGATATATCAAATTTATTTTTTTCGCTTTTAAGCTCATCCTGGTTCATCGAATTTGTTGCAGGAGACAAATGCTCCTCTGGATTATCCAGTTTTATATATTTATCTTCTGATTTTATCAGATAGGCAACCTTTCCCGTCGCATCAACATTGACATATATATCCCGCCCTTCTTTGCCTTTTTCATAAAATGACGTTAGAGCTTGTTCTCCGCCTCGAGTTCTAACTAATTCCCATTTTTTATTATATTGATCTGTATAAGAGCTTCCTTCCCATTTGTCTGGTAGATTTTTTTCCACCTTAGTTTCTTCCGAAATATCCATGTCGGAGGAGCTATCCTGCCTTGATAAGGCCGATGGAGTAGCAGAGGAAGGCTGCGATTCTTTTGAAGACGGGCTGTCTACGGCCATATACCCCGCATATTCAACAAAGGCCGCATTGACCGCGGCTTTAGCGGCTTTAGCGATAGTCTTATTATTTACAATTACTGAAACAATTCCTTCTCGCTCTCGTGTCGACACAGCACCACTTTTCAGCAACGAGGCGGCTATATCGGCGGCATATTGTTCCCTTAAAGTTTCCAATATGGCTACATTGCGATTTCGTTCTGCCTTCTTGCTTTCTTTATCTTTATCGCTAAGCTCTGTATAATTACCTCGGAATGGAGCAGTGGGTGTCTTAGTCCTGTCCGTTACATCCTTTCCAATCTCCATGGCCCAATCACAATCGTCAATTGCTGCATTAGCTTCTAGCAATTGCGTGCGAAGTTTTTTGTTGGCAGTAACGGCAGCATTTACCGCTTTGACGATAGTGTTTTCAACATCCTTATTAAGAATTACAGTCTGTTTTGATGCTAATATTTTCTCAATAACGACAGGGCCTATTCTTATGTTGTCTAACATATCTCTTTTTTCAGACCCACCTTTAGCCACCACTTCTTTCTTTTCCACACCTTTTGCCATCACTAAATCCCTACTTTGCCTTAAAAACCCTGCCAGAAAAGTCCGAGCAAGCTATTTTCAAACGCAACGTACAATAACTGTGTCAAAAAGTCAACATATTTTTGAAATAATTAATATATTAAGGATTACGTCTATTCTTTTACAATGATTATAGCCACGGTTTCGCTTGAGCTAAGAATGCTCGTGACAGATATAGTGCTACCCGATACGGTCAGATATGTCACTCCTTCGGAAGAACCGGTAACCGTGGCTACTGAAACCGCTACTATTGTTGAATCATAGGGGCTATTGGTATTTATAGTGGCAAAATATGTCTCAAACTCATCTGCAAAACCCGAAACAGAGGTAGTGCATGGAACGCTTATTACCCCCAACACAACATTACCCAAACCAGCAGAACAGCCCGAAAAAGAGTTGGTAATTAAATTCGCAACTATTTCATGATTAGCTCTGGTCGCATTGATTTTTGCCTGCGTTTGATATCCTTCATACTGAGGAATAGCAACTGCCGCCAAAATCCCCAATATCGCTACAACTATAAGCAGTTCTATAAGGGTAAAACCCCCGTTTTTGCTATTATTTTCAAACATTCACTCCCCCTATATCCCAGGGCCTACTTGTTTTCCAGGTTTTTTTCTTCCTTAAATTCTCGATATTCTTTTATACATT
>JAJRPW010000144.1 GCA_024280585.1 Alphaproteobacteria bacterium | reverse complement strand
CTTCTGTTTCGGCCAGGTCTAATATGCCGCCCAGCATATCTTTTTCGCGTTTAACCATTATGCCTTCATGGTGATGTAAATCAATTGTGCCGCGTAAATCCTCAATGGAGGATTCTTCTTCGGGAGCTTTTACTATGCCAAATAATGCCAGAATAAAGTCAACAGTGAGTTGGACACTAGCAGTGATAGGCGCAAGTATTTTGACTATGAACAGCATGATCGGGGCAACTGCCAGCGAAACTTTTTCAGCATTGTGAAATGCATATGTTTTAGGTAAAACCTCAGCAAAAACAAGCACAATTGCGGTCATAATGATAGTTGAGTAAATAATACCCTGATCGCCAAACAGGTTAATGGCAAGGCTAGTTGCGAGTGCCGAGGCTAAAATATTAACGGCGTTATTGCCCAATAAAATCGCGCCAATCAGGCGATCTTTATTTTCTCGTAAGTCGCTGACGATTTTTGCGGAATTATTCCCGCCGCTTTTGAGTTTGTGGATTTTAGCTTTTGACGCGGCAGTTAATCCCGTTTCTGAACCGGAGAAAAATGCCGAAAACAGCATTAAAAACAAGATAGATAGGGCATAAAAAATTAAGGATGATTCCATAAAGGTTCTTGATTTTAACCGTTTAATATATCTTTGATACTAGCACTAACAATTTCACTATCAACATTTTTTTCAATAAAAGAGTCGCCGATTTTGCGTGCTAATATTAATGTCATTTTGCCGTCACTAACTTTTTTATCCTGCTTCATAATATCCAGGATTTCTGCCGCATTCCAACTCTTTTTGATGTCTAACGGCGATGTGGGTAGTCCGGCATTTTTTAAGTGCGATTCAATTTTTGTGATTTCTATTTCGGCGCAAAAGCCCATTGTTACAGACAATTTAAAGGCCATAACCATGCCAATTGCGACAGCTTCGCCATGCAGTAATTCGCCGGAATATCCCATAATTTTTTCTAAAGCATGACCGAAGCTATGCCCAAGATTAAGCAATGCCCGTACGCCGCTTTCTCTTTCATCCTGGGCGACTATTTCGGATTTAGCCGTGCAGGATTTTTCAATCATATACGCAATTTGCTCAGGGTTTTTGTCTTTTATTGCCGGCAAATTTTCTTCAAGCCAGTCGAAAAATGCTGCATCATTGATTAATGCATATTTCACGATTTCGGCATATCCAGCTAAAAATTCCCGCATTGGCAGGGTTTTTATGGCATCAATATCGGCCAGGACAAGTTTTGGTTGATAGAAACTTCCAACCAAGTTTTTGCCAAATTTGTTGTTTATACCTGTTTTTCCGCCGACGGAGCTGTCTACCTGTGCTAAAATTGTCGTTGGAATCTGGATAAAATTAACTCCGCGCAGTAAAATACTGGCGGCAAAACCTGTTAAATCTCCGATAACACCGCCGCCCAGCGCGATTAAGGTTATTTTCCGCTCTGGTTTATATTCAAATATCTGATCAAGCAGGTTTTCCAGGCTGGCGAAGCTTTTGGTTTGCTCACCCGGTTTTAAAATTATAGTTTTATAATCAATTCCAGGTAAGCTTTTTTCTAGGTTTTTCAAATGGATAGAGGCGACATTTTCATCGGTGATGATAATTATTTTCTTCAAAGGCAGGAGACTTTTTATATATTCGCCGGCATTTTGAATGAGGCCGGCGCCGATAATAATATCGTAACTCCTGTCTGCTAAATCTACTGTTAATATTTTGTTTCTACTCATTTTAGTATATCTCATTTATTCTTAAAGTGCCTCAATCATCGTTTTATGTATGTTTATGCTCGCTTATGTCGAGGCTAAAGCTCCTTCATAATTTTTTTTACAACAATCATATGATCATCCTCAGCGCTATCAACGATGATATCAGCCTTTTCATATATCGGATAGCGTTTATCCATTAAATTTTTTAAGATTTCCGCCTTGTCTCCTTTTTCTAGTAAAGGTCGGGTGTTTTTTCTGGACACTCGTTCCAGCAAAATATCAAACCCAACCTTAATCCAAACGGAAGTGGTTTTTGCTTTTATTAAGGTCCGGATTTTGTCGTTAATAAAAGCCCCGCCGCCTGTTGCAAGTACACATAATTCGTGGCTGACGATGTCTTGTACAATTTCTTCTTCTTTCTGGCGGAAATATTCTTCGCCATGTTTTTTGAAAATTTCTGTAACGGTTAACCCTTCGGCTTTTTCAATTTCTAAATCCAGATCGAAGAATTTTATGCCTATTTCATCAGCAAGTCTCCTGCCTATGGAGGATTTTCCGCAGCCCATAAGTCCGATGAGAACAATTGCTTTATCAAGTTGTAAAGATTGAATCGATGTCATATATTGTAATTGTTCAGATTATAAAGGGGACACTAACATGTCGATAATAGCCAAGCTTGCCAAGAATCTTATACTTTTTATTATGTTGTCTGCAATAACATTTTCTTTTTTGTTTTTATTGCGAGATATTCCAGCACCGACTCAAAAAATAACAAAAGAAATAGAATATGCAAAAATTACTGATTAGTTTGTTTCTGCTGGCTTTTTTGACAGGTTTTTCGGACGATGTATCGGTAAAACCTATAAAAAATATGTCACTTGATGAAATAGGTCTAAATGTTGGGCTTGGCTTTGATATTTGGAGTAAAAATAATGCTGATTACATTAAAAATCTTCTCGTATATCTGCCGTATAGTGAATTGGAGATATTGAAAGAACTTAAAAGTAAATTACTTGTTTCAAGCGCGGTGGCTCCAAGAGGTGGTAGTAATTCTGTGCCTTTTATAAATTATCGGCTGATAAATCTGGCGCGAATGGGCAATTGGCAGAATATTGAAAAACTCATTGTAAAAATCCCTCCTGATTTGCTGACTGAAAATATTAACAAAATTTATGTGACATCTTTGTTTTTTGGTAATAATGAAGCTAAAGCATGTGATGAAATTACCGGATTTTTCTTTGAATATACAACCCTTTACTGGCGCGAATTAAGTATAATTTGCCAAGCGGTGCAGGGTAAAAATTCCCAGGTGGAGTTGGCTATGAATTTGCTGAGAGAGGATGCAAAAACGATTAGTAAAGAATTTCGGGAAGCCATTGATAACATTGAAGACAAGGCGTATTTGCGGAGTCACCTAGCGGTTATTTCTCTGGGTTTGTCGGCAGAAAAAACCGGGTTTCCTAAGATTGCTGCGGTGAAATATAAGGAAAGTGTGTCGGATCAGAAGCGGCTGGATCATCTGGCAAAATTTTATGCTGTAAATGATGCAAATGGTGGCAAGGTTGCGCATGTTCGTTTGCAGGAATTATTGATATATGCACTGTCAAATAAGCTAAAACCACCGCAAATATTACTGTCTTTGATGCTGGAAAAAGCCGCTGAAAAAAATAGGATTGGTGAAATTGTAATATTAATACTACTGGCTTTGGATGATAAAAACATTGCCGAATCATCCTTATTATTGCTTACTAAATCGATAAAATTTTTGCATAAAATTGGTTTAACTGATGAAGCAAAACGGCTTGCAATTGAGGTGTTTGTAGCGAATGAATAACGATTATATAGAGCCATTTATCGAAATGTTGCAGGCTGAGCGCGGTGCG